>PWWI01000292.1 GCA_003561535.1 Nitriliruptoraceae bacterium | reverse complement strand
GTTGCAACAACGACACCCCCGACGAGGACGTGATCATCGAGGACACCACCACCGAAGATGTGGAAGAGGAGGCCGACGACACCGTCGACGAGGACGTGATCGTCGAGGACACCACCACCGAAGACGACGACGACGAGGGCTGAGCTGTCCTCTTCGCAGGGCCGGTGCGCACCGCGCACCGGCCCTCGTCATGCGGACGGGGCCCGATCACGGCGGACGCGCGGTCGACGGCCGCCGCGCGAGGCGTCGCGGGCACGGGTCAGCCGGAGCCCGGTTCGTCAGCGATCAGTGGGACGAAGCGCACGGCACTGAGCCGCTCGGGGTCCTGGAGACGGCCGTCGCGGACGGTGTAGCGCACCACCGTCTGGGCGCCGTCGGGACCGACGGGTGCCACCACGCGGCCGCCCTCGGTGACCTGGCCCGCCAGCGCAGCCGGGACCTCACGGGCCGCCGCGGACATCACGACCGCGTCGAAGGGCGCCGCGTCGGGCAATCCCCGCGTGCCGTCGCCGACCACCACCTCGACGCCTTCGATCCCGCAGGCGGCGAGGTGCTCGCGGGCCCGCTCGGCGAGCGAGGCGATGCGTTCGATCGAGTACACCTCGGCGGCCAGGTGCGCGAGCAGGGCCGTCTGGTAGCCGAACCCCGTCCCGATCTCGAGCACCCGCTCGGTGCCGGTGAGCTCCAGCGCCGCCAGCATGGACGCGATCAGCGACGGCTGGGAGGTCGTCTGCCCCGACCCGATCACGATCGGGCGGTCCAGCGCCGCCTCACTCTCGGCGCCCGGCGGGACGAAGCGTTCCCTGGGCACCGCCGCCACGGCCGCCAGGACACGCTCGTCGGTCACCCCGGCACGACGTGCCGCCGTGACCAGGGAGTCCTGGGTCCGTCTCCGACGCATGTGCCGAGTATGCACCCCCGGGCGGGCGGGAGGTCAGGGCCCCTTGGCCTGCGATGCCCGGGCCAGTGCCGTCGCGGTGGACGCGATCCGCTCCCGTGACTCCAGCCGCTCGAGCAGTCGCGGTGGGATCGCCCCGCTGCCGAGGTGGGCGCCGGTGATCGCGGCGGCCATCGCGGCGACGGTGTCGGTGTCACCTCCGAGCCCGACCGCGGCGCGGACCGTGTCGACGACGTCGTCGGGGGCGTGGAGGGCGACGGCGATGGCTGCGGGCACCGAGGTCCGGGCGGTGACCGAGGTGCCCAGCTCCCCGGCGAGCTCGAGCAGGCCCTGCCGGTCCCGGGTCCCCTCGGCAGCGGCGCTGACGGTCCGCAGCGCGTCCCAGGCGGCGCGCAGTGCGGACGAGCGCAGCGGCGGGGCGTCGGCGGTGATGGCCGCGAGCGTGAGCGGGGCCGCCGCGGGCGTCGCGACGGCGAGGCGCAGGACCGCCGACAGCAGCACGGCACCGTCGATGCCCTCGGGGTGGCTGTGGGTGACCAGCGCCTGCTCGGTGGCCAGCTGCCAGGTGCGGTCGGCGTCGGGCCACCCGGCGATCACCACCGGGGCACAGCGCATGGCGGCGCCGTTGCCGAGCGAGCCGCTGCCGCCGAACAGACTGGCGGCAGCCTCGAGGTAGGAGCGACCGGCCGAGGCCATCGCGAAGATGCGCGGTGGGCCGCTGCCGTACCCGCGCCACGGCTGGTGCCGGTAGGCCTGAGCGAAGGTGTCGCCGAGGTGCTGGGGATCGACCGTGAGGTCGCGGGCCAGGAGAGCGTCGGCCAGGGCCAGCATCATGTGCGTGTCGTCGGTCCATCGCAGCGAGGTGTCGGCGGCGAGCAGCCGGTCGATGGGTTCGGGCCCGCGCGGTGGGCTGCCCTCGAACGGCGCGCCGAGCGCGTCCCCCAACGCCAGCCCGAGCAGGCAGCCGGCGGCCTCGGGTGCGCCGATGGGTGGTGGCAGGTTCAGGACGGCTCCCGTCGTCGCCTGCCATGAGGGTGCCACGCAGGTGGGGGAGGCGACGACGGTGACGGATGCGGGCGGAACTCGGCACCGGGGGGACGTCTCCGACTGCCGGGAGCGGCGTCCGGGTCTATCGTCACGCCCGACCGGAGGAGGAGGGGCGGTGGTCGCCTGGCAGCGACGTGTGACCCGGGTGGGGCAGGTCGGCCTGCACCTCGCCCGTGGGGGCCCGGCCGGCGCGCCGGCCATCGTCGCCCTGCACGGGATCGGTGATGACGGCGAGTGCTGGCGTCCGGTCGCCGACGACCTCGCCAGCGACCACGACGTCGTGCTGCTCGATGCCCGCGGTCACGGACGTTCCGACGCTCCCGTGGCGGGGTACACGACCAGCGAGCACGTGGCCGATGTCGCCGGGGTGCTGGCGGCGCTCGACCTGCACCGCCCGCTCCTGCTCGGCCACTCAATGGGGGCGGTGACCGCCCTGGCCCTCGCCGCACTCCACCCGGGGCTGCCCGGCCGCATCGCGCTGGAGGATCCGCCGCCCTGGTGGTCCCGCCCGAGCACGCCGAACGAGGTCGAGCTCGCGCGTACCCGGTCGCTGCAGGCCACGATCCTCGCCCTCAAACGTCGTACGCACGGCGAACTGCTGGAGATCCAGCGTGAGGCCGCGCCGCGCTGGTCCAACGCGGCGCTGGAACGGTGGGCCGACTCCACGCAACGGCTCAGCGCTCACGTCCCTCTGGCGCTGGAGGAGCAGCACCGCAGCAACAGCGGGCTGCAGTGGCCGTCGCTCCTCGCCCGCGTGCGGTGCCCGGCGCTGCTGCTGCACGGCGACACCGATCGTGGCGGGGCGCTGGACGCCGCAGCGGCCCGGTCGTTGCGGGTCCACGTCCCGCACGTCGAGGTGGCCCACCTCCCCGGTGCCGGGCACACGCCCCGCCACGAGGACCCGCGGGGCTACCTCGCGGCGGTCCGCGGGTTCCTGGCGACGACCTGAGCGTCGCCGAGGGACCTGCCGCCGCGCAGCCAGGCTCGAGCGCTCACGAGCCGTCGGGGAGTTGTCCCGTCTCCAGCCACCCGCGCAGAGCCGCCACCCGGGCGGGCGCCTCGTTGAGCGCGAAGTCACAGTCCGGGGGGTCCCCGCAGGCGGGGTTGCCGTCGTCGGTGTAGAAGTTGAACAGGCAGGTCGGGCACTTCACGTCGAGCACGTCGGGCAGGTAGGGGCACTCGAGGTAGTTGCAGGACCGCGCACCCTCGTCGGTGGCGAAGTCGTAGCCGCAGTCCTCGCACTGCTGGAAGGTCGGTGG
>PWWI01000105.1 GCA_003561535.1 Nitriliruptoraceae bacterium | reverse complement strand
GTGAGCTGAGGAGGAGCCCGTGAGGGAGAGGTTGCAGCAGATCCGGCAGGCCTGGACCCAGGTCCGCCAGGTCGATCCCAAGGTGGTGCCCTGGACCCTGCTCGGGGCCACGCTCGGGCTGTTGCTCGGCGTCGGGATGGGCGCGGTGTCGCCCTTCGCGCCCCTGGTGTTCATGCCGGTCTTCGGCGTGATGTTCGCCCTCCTCGGGGCGCTGTTGGTGTTCAACCGGCGAGCCAGCAAGGCGCAGTACACCGCCATCGAGGGCCAACCGGGTGCCGCCGCTGCGGTGCTGCAGTCCATGCGGGGCCAGTGGTTCGTCACGCCCGCGGTGGCGGTGAACGCCAAGCAGGACATGGTGCACCGCGTGATCGGCCGGTGCGGGATCGTGCTCGTCGGTGAGGGGGCGGGTCAGCGGGTCAAGGGCCTGCTCGCCAAGGAACGCAAGCGCATGAGCAGGTCCGCCGCCGACGTCACCGTCACGACGATCGTCGTCGGCGACCGCGAGGGTGAGGTCCCGCTCCGCAAGCTCCAGGTGACCCTGACCAAGCTGCCGCGGGAGCTGAAGAAGGGCGAGGTACCCAAGCTGGAGCGCAAGCTCAAGCCCCTCGACCGGGATCTGCCGATCCCCAAGGGCATCGACCCGATGTCCGCGGCGAACCGCCGACGACCCAAGCCCCGCTGATCGCCGGTCGGAGCCCGTCCCGACCGGCCACCGCGAGGAACCCCGTGGCTGCTCCCAGCGACCTCCCCCGCTCGGTCGACGACGTCCTCGACCCCGGGCTCGCGGTCGGGGCGCTGGCCGCTGCGCTGCGACCGGGCCGCTCCCACTGGGACGGGATCGTCCCCGGTGATGACCTCGTCTGTGTGCCCTCGGCGCGGCCCTACCTGCTGAGCCTGCTCGCCGAGCAGGCGCACCCGCTGTTGGTGCTGACCCCGCGGACCTCCGACGCCGAGGCCGTCGCGGACGGCCTGGCCGCCTACCTCGGCGAGGATCGCGTGAGCGTCTTCCCTGCCTGGGAGACCCTGCCACACGAACGGTTGTCGCCGCAGCCCGCCACGGTCGGCCGGCGGCTGGCCGTGCTCGACCGCCTGACCCACCCCGACGAGCACGAAGCCCCGCTGCTGGCGATCGTGGCCCCGGTCCGCGCTGCGCTGCAGCCGATGGACCCGAACCTGGCCGCCCAGCGACCGGTCACCGTGACGTCGAGGTGGTCGGGGTTCGACACCCTGACCGGCCGCCTCGGCGCCCTCGGCTACAGCCGGACACCCCAGGTGGAGTCCCGAGGCGAGTTCGCCGTGCGTGGTGGGATCGTCGACGTGTTCCCCACCGCTGGCGACCATGCGGTCCGGGTGGAGTTCTGGGGCGACGAGGTCGAGTCGCTGCGGGAGTTCAGCGTCGGCGATCAGCGGTCCACCAGCCCGATCGAGGCGGTCGTGATCGACCCGGCTCGGGAGCTGGTGCTGGACGCGGAGCTGCGCGAGCGGGCCCGGGCGGCTGTCGCCGAGTGGCCCCAGCTGACCGATGAGCTCGACCGGCTCGCTGAGGGCCAGACCTTCGAGGGAGCTGAGTCGCTGGTCACGATGCTGGCGCCCGAGCCGGCGTTGCTGGTCGACTTCCTGCCGTCGACGGCCGGCATCGCCCTGGTCGATCCGCTGTTGCTCGAGGAGCGCGCCGGCAAGCTCCGTGAGGAGGCCGAGGTCCTGGCCGACACGGCCTGGCGGACCGCGGCCAGCCTCGGTGGGGCGCTCGCCCCCCGCGGCCGGACCGATGCCCGCGCCGCGACGGGCGGGCAGACGAGGGTGGAGGGGTTCGCGGAGCCTGCTGACCTGCTGTCCCGGGGACCCGAGCGCAGCTGGCGGCTCACCCCCTTCGCGGCCGCCGAGGGCCGACGGCTCGACACCGCCGCCTGGGACTCCTTCCGCGGTGACATCGTGACTGCCGCCACCCGCCTGCGTGGGCTGCTCACCGCCGGCGAGCGTGTCATCGTGTCGGTCGACGCCGATGGTCCGGCCCGTCGTATCGCCGACGTGCTGCGGGAGCAGGGGGTGCCCGCCGTCATCGGGGAGCAACTCGCCCGTGAGCCCGCCGGCGCGCGCGTGGAGGTGGTGGTGAGCCGGCTGCGGACCGGCTTCCGCTCCGATGAGCTCCACCTCGCCGTCCTGGGGACCTGGGACCTGTTCGGTCCCCGGCGACGTCGGGCGAGCCGGCGCCTGGGAACCCGCACGACGGCCGCGGACACCGCCTTACAGCTCGAGGTCGGTGACGCGGTCGTGCACCGCACCCACGGGGTCGGTCGCTACCGGGGCATGGTCACCAGGGAGCTGACCGGGGTGGACGGGCGTCGGGCCAAGCGGGACTACGTGCTGCTGGAGTACGCCGACGGTGACACGCTCTACGTGCCCTCGGATCAGGTCGACGCGATCGCGCGCTACCAGGGGGGCGAGACCCCGAGCGTGATGTCGCTCGGTGGCGCGCAGTGGGAGCGGGCGAAGAACCGGGTCCGCAAGGCGGTCCGGGACATCGCGGCGGAGCTGATCCGCCTCTACGCCGCCAGGATGCACGCGCCCGGGCACGCCTTCGCTGCCGACGGGCAGCTCCAACTCGAGCTCGAGGACGCCTTCGCCCACGTCGAGACCCACGACCAGCTCACCGTCGCCGACGAGATCAAGCAGGACATGGAGGCGCCGCTGCCGATGGACCGCCTGCTGGCCGGCGACGTCGGCTTCGGCAAGACCGAGGTGGCGGTCCGGGCGGCGGCCAAGTCGGTGTTCGACGGCAAGCAGGTCGCGCTGCTCGTGCCCACCACCATCCTCGCGCAGCAGCACCTCGAGACCTTCCGCGAGCGCTTCTCCGGGTTCCCCGTCGAGGTGGCCGAGCTCAGCCGTTTCGTCACCGACCGCGACAAGCGTCGGGTGCTGGACGGCTTGGCTGCCGGCACGATCGACATCGTGGTGGGGACCCACGCCCTGCTGAGCTCGCGGGTGCAGTGGAAGGACCTCGGGCTGGTCGTCGTCGACGAGGAGCAGCGGTTCGGGGTGAGCCAGAAGGAGAAGCTCAAGCAGCTCAGGACCTCGGTGGACGTGTTGTCGATGTCGGCCACCCCGATCCCGCGCACCCTGGAGATGGCGGTGTCGGGGATCCGCGACCTGTCGGTGATCGAGACCCCGCCGGAGGACCGCCAGCCCGTGCTGACCTCGGTCCAGCC
>PWWI01000140.1 GCA_003561535.1 Nitriliruptoraceae bacterium | reverse complement strand
CCGCGTAGGACGTCGAGGGGTCGATCGTCAGGCTCGGAGGGGAGCTCCACTGCTGGGCCACGGGAGGGTCCTTGTCGGGTGCGGGGTCGTCGGGATCGTGCAGGTGCCACGGCGGCCCAGGGTAGGCGCGCCGAGCGGCTCAGCGGACCTCGATGGTGACCGAACGGATGACGACCGGCTCGTAGGGTCGTTCGGGCGTCGCGGAGGCCACCTGGGTCGGTGACGCCGCGATGTCGTCGACCACGTCCATGCCCTCGATCACCGTGCCGACGATCGTGTAGAGCGGCGGTAGCGGGGGGGCATCCCAGACGATGAAGAATTGGGAGCCGGCGGTGTCGGGTCCGGCGTTGGCCATCGCGACCGTGCCCCGCTCGTACCCACCGGGGATCAACGCCAGCAGATCCTCGTCGGTCGGCTCCGCCGGCAGTCCGAGATCCTCGGGATCGACACCCGCCTCGATGAGCTCGTCGAGCTCGGCGCGGAGCTGCGGCAGCAGGTCCGCGGCCAGCCGGTCCCCCATGGCCTCGGCGCCCTCGAGCTCGTCCTCGATCGTGTAGCCGGGGAAGGAGGGCTCGTCGGCGGCCGCCGCGGTGCAGTCCTCCCGTCCGCACCCGGTCCCGGCCGGGTCACCGCCCTGGATCACGGGAGGGGCGTCGGTGACCCGGTGGAAGATCACCCCGTCGTAGTAGCCGTCCTCGGCCAGGTTGACGAGGTTGTTGACCGCGATCGGGGCGTCCGCGGTGGCCAGCTCGACCACGATGTCGCCGCAGGTGGTAGCGAAGGTGGCCGTGTGGGTCGCGGTCTCATCGATGGTCAGCTCGAAGGGTTCGTCGTAGATGACGCTGGTGATGTCCGGGACGTCGTCCGGGGTCTCACCACAGGGGCCGACGGTCTCCTCGGGCTCCTCGGGGGCGGCGAAGGGATCGTCGTCAACCTCGGGCGCCGGCGCCTGGCCGTTGCCACCGACCAGCCCGGCCAGGGCAGCGCCGACCACCGACAGGAACATCAGGCCCGCCATGAGGAAGATGATCTTGCGGTTGCGGGCCGTCCGACGGTCGAACCGGGACTGGCCGGGCCCACCGCCCTTCGGACGGTTGGAGGGCTTGTTGGATGCAGGCGCCACGGAGACCTCGGCTGCAGGCAGCGGGAGCGGAGAAGCAACGGTGCGGAACCTCTCAGGCTATCCGGCCGCGGCGGGCGGCGATCCGCCAGCAGTGCAGGTGCCAGTGCCGCCGCTCAGCAGCCACCCCATCGGGCCAGGCGACCACGTGCCCGACCCCGGCCCCGATGTCCATCCCGCACGCCGGACACAGGTAGGCCTTGCGCGCCTGGAAGCCGGGGACCCGACGCACCGTGTACCCCGCCAGCACCGGCAGGGTGGGATCGACGGGCGTCGGGTCCGGCACCTGCTCAGCGGTAGACGTAGAACCCGCGACCGGCTTTACGTCCGAGGAACCCGGCCTCCACCATGTGCCGGAGCAGCGACGCCGGCTCCATGGACGGCTGACGGAACTCCTCCAGCAGCCGCTCCAGGATCGCCAGGGTCACATCGAGCCCCACGACGTCCATCAGCTCGAACGGCCCCATCGGGTACCCGCAACCGAGCTTCATCGCGGTGTCGATCTCCTCGGCGGTGGCGTAGTGGGAGTCGAGCATCTTCACCGCGTCGTTGAGGTAGGGGAACAGCAGGGTGTTCACGATGAACCCCGCCCGGTCCCCGCACAGCACCTCGGTCTTGCCGACCCGCGCGACGAACGCACGCCCCAGCTCGGTGACCGCCGGATCGGTCCGGACGGTGGTGACGATCTCGACCAGCCGCATGATCGCGGCAGGGTTGAAGAAGTGCAGCCCCACCACCCGGTCGGGCCGCGAGGTCGCCATCGCGCACTCGATCACCGGCAACGACGAGGTGGTGGTGGCGAGCACCGCACCGGGGCCGAGGACCCGGTCGAGCTCGACGAACAGCTCGCGCTTGATGTCGAGGTCCTCCGCGACGGCCTCCACGACCACGTCACAGTCGGCGAGCTCCTCCAGCGCGGTGACCGGCGTGATGCGGTCCAGGATCCGGTCGCGCTCCTCGGCGTCCAGGCGCCCCCGGTCGACCTGCCGACCGAGCGAGGACGCGACCTTGTCCCGGGCTGCGGCCGCCTTCTGGTCGCTCCGACCGCGCAGTGCCACATCGAAGCCTGATCGGGCGCACACCTCGGCGATGCCCGTGGCCATGGTCCCGGTCCCGATCACACCGACCCGCTGCCACCCCGCGACCAACTCCGGGTCGGCGGCCGGACGCAGGTCGTCCTCGGCGATGGTGCGGGAGGACCCCGGCTCCTCGTAGCGGTAGAACCCCCGGCCGGCCTTGCGGCCCGTGAACCCCGCCGAGGCGAGCTGGCTGAGCACCGGTCGCGGGGCGAACCGCTGGTCCCCGAACTGGGTGTGCATCGCGTCCATGATGCCCACGAAGGTGTCGATGCCCACCAGGTCGGCCAGCGCGATCGGCCCCATCGGCAGCCCGGTGCCCAGCCGCATGGCGGTGTCCACGTCCTCCTTGGTCGCGTAGCCGCCCTCGACCATGCCGACGGCCTGGTTGAGGTAGGGGAACAGCAGCTGGTTGGCGATGAAGCCCCGCCGGTCGCCGACGACCACCGGGACCTTGCCGATGCGCTCCGCGAAGCGTCGTGCCACCTCGACGACCGACTCGTCGGTGACCACCGTGCGAACCAGCTCGATCAGCTGCATCACCTGGGCGGGGTTGAAGAAGTGGAAACCGAGCACCCGGTTGGGTCGCTTGGTCACCACACCGATGTCCATCACCGGCAGCGAGGAGGTGTTGGTCGCGATGATCGCGTCGTCGCTGACGTAGCGGTCGATGACCTGGAACGCCGCCTGCTTCTCCTCGAGGTCCTCCGGCACGGACTCCACGATCAGGTCGCACGGTGCGAGCTCCGCCGGATCGGTGGTCACCGTGATGAGCGCGAGGATCCCCTCGCGCTCCTCCACCGTGAGTCGTTCGCGGCGGATCTGACGATCCAGCGAGCCCGCGATGCGGTGCTGGCAGGCCACGACGGCGTCCTCGTCGATCTCGATGACCGTCACCGGCACCCCGTGCCGCGCCACGAGCTCGGCGATCCCCGCCCCCATCGTGCCGCCCCCGACGATCCCGACCTGCTCGATCTCCACCGTGCTCACGTCCGCCACCTCGTGACCTCCCGACCGGTT
>PWWI01000297.1 GCA_003561535.1 Nitriliruptoraceae bacterium | reverse complement strand
GACGGGCACCGCACAGGCGGCGGTAGAAGTCGGGCGTGAACGCCTTGAGATCGATGTTGGCGGCGTCCATCGACGCGTAGAACTCCCGGCGGGGCTCGGGGTCGACGAACCCGGCGGTGACGGCGACGGTGCGGATGCCACGCTCGCGGCAGGCGGCCGCCACGTCGACGGCGTACTCGTGGAAGATGACCGGGTCGTTGTAGGTGAACGCGACGCTGGCGCAGTCGAGCCTCTCGGCGGCCTCGGCGATGTCGGCGGGCGCCGCTTCCTCGCTGTGGGTGTCGATCTCCCGCGAGGTGGACAGCTCCCAGTTCTGGCAGAAGCGGCAGGCCAGGTTGCACCCGGCCGTGCCGAACGACAGCACCGAGGACCCGGGCAGCATGTGGTGCAGGGGCTTCTTCTCGATCGGGTCGACGCAGAAGCCGCTCGCGCGTCCGTAGGTGGTCAGCAGCAGCCGGTCGCCGTGGCGGGCACGGACGAAGCAGCGGCCGCGCTGCCCATCGCGCAGCCGGCAGTGGTGGGGGCACAGGTCGCACTGCAGACGTCCGTCGTCGAGGGGGTGCCAGAACCGGGCGGTGAACGGCATGGCGACTCTCGCGGGGCGGAGGATGCCTCCCTCGCGAGGGTGGAGCGTGACCCAGCGGACGTCGAGGGTCGGAGGTCACCGTCCGGCCGTGACCGTTCGCCCCGGACGCCGCTGGCGAGCCCGACACCGATGCCGCCATGCTCGAGCACATGGATGCCGAGGCCACCCACCCCACACGCCCGAGCGAGCCGATAGGGGTGCTCACCCTCAACCTGTGGGGCACGAACGGGCCGGTGCGCGAGCGGCTCGATGCTCTGACCGACTACCTCGACGCGACCCAGCCTGACGTGGTCGCCCTCCAGGAGGTCCGGTTCCTCGCTGGGCGCCTACAGAGCGACCTGATCGCCGAGGTCTGCGGGTATCCGGCGTGGCACTACGACCGCAGCTGGGGCAGTGGCGAGGCGGAGGAGGGGCTCGCCGTGCTGTCCCGTCACCCACTGACCGCGTGGCCTTCGATCCCGCTGCCGGGGCAGGACAAGGACCTCCCGCGCCAACTGCAGCGCGTCGAGGTGGAGGTCCAGGGCCGGTCGCTGCTGGTGGCCAACACCCACCTGGCGTTCCGGCGACGCCATGGTCGGCTGCGGATCCAGCAGGTGCGCCGGATCCTCGAGGTGCTGCCGACCGGCGCCGACGGGGCCGAAGGCGCAAACGGCAGTGAGGACGAGACCCCGACCCGCCCGATGGTGCTGGTCGGCGATCTGAACGCAGCAGCGCGGAGTCGGGCGGTCCGGCGTCTCCTGGCCGCCCCACCTCGAGGAGCCGGACTCCGTGACGCCCAGGCCGCGGCGGCCGGTCGCCCGAGAGCGACCTTCTCCTTCACCAACCCCTTCGCCAACCAGCACTGGCTGCTGGGGCGACGCGTCGATCATGTGCTCGTCAGTCCCGATCTACGGGTCCTCGACGCGCGACGGGTGCTGACCGGCAGGGACGCTCCGGTGGTCTCTGATCACTACGGCGTGCGGGCCGACCTGGTGATCCCACCCGCCCCGAGGTGAGCTCCCGCGCCGTCAGTAGCGGTGCAGCGCCGAAGGGCCCGCGCTTTTCGCCATCGGGTTCGTCGGATCGGTGAGCCTCGTCCGCGACCGGTTCGATCACGATGCGCAGCATCGTGTCCTGGCCACCGAGGAGGCCGACGAGCCGACCCGGGTGCCCGGTCTGTACCTCGCCGGGCCGGCCCTCCCCCACCAGCCAACAGTCGGCTGTTGCCATCGCCTACCGCAGCACTGACGTCGGGTCGGTGCCTGCCGCTTCCCGATGCCTCAGACGCGCGATCAACCAGCCACAGCATCCGCCTGACCGTGTCTTGTCCGGGCAGTGCTGCGATGCCACCTACCTCGGATCACGCAGAGCAGGAGCGCTTCCTGGACCGCACTGGGTGTGGGTGTGCCGGGGTAGGTCGTGGCCTGACGGCCCCATCTTCGGCGGGTGCCGGAAGGGATGGGGCAGTTCGGATCGTCGCCCGTTCAGCCCTGTCGGTGCCAGAGCCGATGGTCGTTGATGCCCTGAGTCCACCTCTGGCAGCATGGAACCACGGTCCGGTGGCCCGTCACACGGTGCGGCAGGGCCGGTCGACGGCGGCCACGCCATCGGCACCATCACACGGATCCCGCAGCCACGCCCTCGGTCCTGATCGGGCAGTAGGCGGTTCGGGCGCCGCAAGGAACGGGGGGGTCAGCGCCGGAGCCAGGCCTGGACCCCCAGGCACCCAGGCCAGCCACAGCGACTGCATCCAAGGATCGCCGTCACGATTCTCGGAGGGCCTGTCATGCAGGGATCGTCCACATCTGGTCGTCAGCTTCTCGCCCCGGTCCTGAGCCTCACGCTGGTGGCGGTGTTGCTCTCCAGCACGGGGGTGATGGCTGCCGGCCACTTCTCTGACGTGCCCACCGACCACCCCTTTGCCGAGGAGATCGGCTGGTTGGTCTCAGAGGGGGTCACGACCGGGTTCGACGATGGCACCTTCCGCCCCACGGTGGCGGTGTCGCGGCAGGCCGCCGCCGCGTTCCTGTACCGGCTGGCTGGGGAGCCGCCGGTGGCCGGTGTCGCCGGGTTCTCTGACGTCCCCACCAACCATCGCTTCCACGACGAGATCGCCTGGATGGTCGATCAGGAGATCACCACCGGCTACAGCGACGGCACCTTCCGGCCCACCGTCGCCGTCTCCCGCCAGGCCATCGCCGCCTTCCTCTACCGGCTCGCAGACGAACCCACGGTCACCCGCCAAGCCGGCTTCCCCGACGTCCCCACCGGTCACCCGTTCCACGACGAGATCGCCTGGCTGGTCGACCAACAGATCACCACCGGCTACAGCGACGGCACCTTCCGGCCCACCGTCGCCGTCTCCCGCCAGGCTGCCGCCGCCTTCCTCCACCGCCACACCACCGGCACCCCACCCGGACCGGACCCCGACCCTGTCCCCGATCCGGCACCCGGAGACTGCGAGGCCCCGCCGATCCTGCTCGAGAGGTCTGGCTCCATCGACACCCCGGGCGCGGTGAACGCCTACAGCCTGCAACTGGTGGAGGGTCAGCGGGTGTCGTTCGAGATGATCAGTTTCTCGACCAACATGGCCTGGCGGCTGGTGGGTCCCGCTCCGCTCGGGACGATCTTCGACCGGACGAACCCGCGGGGCAACCAGCTCG
>PWWI01000136.1 GCA_003561535.1 Nitriliruptoraceae bacterium | reverse complement strand
GCCAGGAACATCGCCACCATGAAGGACACGTCACCGACCCGGTTGGTGATGAAGGCCTTCTTGGCTGCCGTGGCGTACTCGCGCTTCTCGAACCAGAAGCCGATCAACAGGTACGAGCTCAACCCCACGAGCTCCCACCCGAGGAACAGCACCACCAGGTTCTGCCCGAGCACCAGCACCAGCATCGAGGCGAGGAACAGGTTCAGGTAGGCGAAGAACCGGGGATAGCGCTCGTCACCGTGCATGTAGCCCACGGAGTACACGTGGATCAGGAACCCGATGCCGGTCACGACCAGGAGCATCACCACGGTCAGTTGGTCGACGAGCAGGTCGAAGGTGACGGTCAGGCCGCCCACGTCGATCCAGGTCGGCATCGGCCGCACGTAGGTGGCGACGTCGGCGATCACGGCGATGGCGACCGCGACGCTGAGCGCCAGGGTCGCGGCCGAGGCCGCGATGGCGATGGTCGCGGCTCGATCGCCGAGCGCTCGGGTCGTCGCGAGGACGAGCAGGAAGCCCAGGAACGGCAGCACGGGGATGAGCCAGGCGAGCCCGATCACCCCCGAGGTCGTCACGACGACCTCGTTGGCGACCCCGGACGCCTCCGCAGCGAGCAGGATCACGTCACCACCTCAGCAGCTGGGGGACGTCCACGTCGAGCGTCCCACGCCGGAAGTAGAGGTTGACGATCAGCGCCAGGCCGACCACCGCCTCCGCTGCGGCGACGACGATGACGAAGAACACGAAGACCTGGCCGTCGGGGCCACCCCACATGCGGGCGGCCGCGGCCAGGGTCAGGTTGACGGAGTTCAGCATCAGCTCGATGCACATGAACAGCACGATGGCGTTGCGGCGCAGGAGCACGCCGATGAGACCGATGCTGAACAGCAGGGCCGACACGATGAAGTAGTACCCGATGGCCACGGCTCAGCCCCTCCGCTCGTGGTCGTCCGGGCTGCCGGAGGGCTCGTGGTCCTCCGGTTCGGGGTCACCGACCTCGGCGTGGTGCTCGCCGCCCTCGGCGCGCTCAGTCGCCGGCAGGCCCGCTCGCGCGAGCGCGGCGGCATCATCGCCGTCGGCGGGCGCACCCGGGACGCCGTCGACCTCGTCCTCGTCCTCCGGCGCCAGGTCCTGGCGGCGGGCGAGGATGACGGCACCGATCGTGGCCACCGTCAGCAGCAACGCCGAGAGCTCGAAGGCGTAGGTGTAGCGGGTGAACATCGTCCGCCCGACGAACGCGACCCCCGACGGATCGTCCTCGCCGTAGGCCTCGGCCAGGCCACGGCAGTCGAACTGGTCGGGCGCGGCGGCCGGTGCGTCGGGCCCGCAGACCGAGGCCGGAGAGGTGGCAGGGCCGACGAAGGCGAACAGCAACGCCCCCGCCAGTAGCGCACCCCCGGCGACCGCGAGCACCCGGGCCGTCGGCTCGCTGGTCAGCAGGTCGTCGTTGTCCACGCCCAGCAGCATGATCACGAACAGGAACAGCACCATGATCGCGCCGGCGTAGACCAGCACCTGGATGATCGACAGGAAGGCCGACTCGAGGGTGAGGTACAGCCCTGCGATCGAGAGGAAGTTGAGGACGAGCATCAGCGCGGCGTGCACGATGTTGCGCATCGTGATCAGGGCGAGGGCGGAGCCCAGCGCCAGGACGGCGAACACCCAGAAGAGGAGAACCTCTGCGGTGTTGCCGGCACCAGCCTCCGCAGCTTGGGCCAGCAGCATCATCTAGCTCTCGCCTCCGGTGTCGGGTCGGACCTGGCCACCCACGGCCGCGGGGTCGTGCGGCAGCTCGCCGGACGCCGTGAGCTCACCCGGAGGGACCACCGCACCGGCCCGAACTGAAGGAGCCGCTGCCGCGGAACGGTACTTGCCGCCGTGCAGGTTCGGGGGCGTCACGGCGAGCCCACCGTAGTAGTTCAGCCCGCGTTCGCGGACCTGACGGTCGGTGTGGGGGGGGTCCTCACCGCCCTCGGGTACCTCGTCGAGCAGCTGTTCCTTGGTGTAGATCAGCTTCTGGCGCGTGTCGGCCGAGAACTCGTACTCGTGGGTCATGGTCAGCGCACGGGTCGGACACGCCTCGATGCACAACCCGCACAGGATGCAGCGGTTGTAGTTGATCTGGTAGTCCTCGGCGTACCGCTCACCCGGGGAGTACCGCGCCTCCAGGGTGTTGTCGGCACCCTGCACGTAGATCGCGTCGGCAGGGCAGGCCCAGGCGCACAGCTCGCACCCGATGCACTTCTCGAGGCCGTCGGCGTAGCGGTTGAGCTGGTGACGACCGTGGAAGCGGGGCTGCACCGGACGGGGCTTCTCCGGGTACTCGTGGGTCTCGACCGGCCGCAGCATGGTCCGCAGAGGGACGGAGAAGCCGCGTCCGAGCACGGTGCGGGTCAGAAACAGCCACACGAGCGCGACCAGCACGACGATGGTGACCAGCGAGATGAGCTGGGTCGGGATGTTCGCCAGCAGCTCGGTCACGGGGCGACCTCCTGGTGGTCGGTGGCCTGCAGGTCAGCGGACCCGGGTTCGTCCAGGGCAGGCGTGCGGCCCGCGGTGATGTCGGGCGCCTTGGCGACCGAGCGGGTGTCGGGGGCCGAGGCCCGGCCGCCGAACAGCAGGACGAGCAGGATGACGGCGGCAGCCACGGCCAGGCCGAGCCGGGTGCCGGCCGGCAGCCCTCCGGCCTCCTCGATCAGGACGAAGGTGGCCGTGACGAGCGTCCACACCAGCGCCACCGGGATCAGGACCTTCCAGCCCAGGTTCATCAGCTTGTCGTAGCGGTACCGCGGCATCGCGCCACGCAGCAGGATGAAGAAGAAGATGAACCCGACCATCTTCAGGAAGAACCACAGGATCGGCATGACCCAGGCCACGCTGTCGGGCAGCCCGAAGGTCGGCCCCGCGGGTCCGCCGAGGAAGAGGGGCACCACGATCGCCGACATCGTGACCACGGACATGAACTCAGCCAGCATGAACATGCCGAAGCGCATGCCCGAGTACTCGGTGTTGAATCCGCCGACCAGTTCGCCCTCGGCCTCGGCGAGGTCGAAGGGTGGCCGACCGGCTTCGGCGACCATACCGATCACGAACACCAGGAAGGCCGGGAACAGCGGGATCGCGTACCAGGCGGGAACCCCGTCGATGAACCCGGGACCGGACTGGGCGGCGACGATGTCCGACACCCGCAGGCTGCCGGCGTAGATGACGACGCTGGCCACCGCCAACCCCTGGGCGATCTCGTAGGAGATCATCTGGGCGCTGGAGCGGATGCCGCCGAGCAGCGGGTAGGGCGAGTTGGAGGCCCAGCCGGCGAGGAACACGCTGTAGACGTGGATCGAACTCAGCGCCAGGATCCACAGCACCCCGATCGACAGGTCGGCCACCACGAGCGTGAAGGTCTCACCGAACAGCGTGACCTCACCCCCGATCGGGATGACCGCGACGACCAGGAACCCGGCGATCACACCGACCAGCGGTGCGAGGTTGTAGATGACCTTGTTCACCATCCCGGGCGTGATGTCCTCCTTGAAGAACATCTTCGCGCCGTCCACCAGCGTCTGCAGGATGCCGAAGGGGCCGACCCGGTTCGGCCCGAGCCGGGACTGCATCCTGGCGACGACCCGACGCTCGGCCCAGATCAGCACGGCGGTGATCAGCAGGTAGTAGGCGAACACCACCACCGCCTGGAGCACTGGGACCCACAGCGGCTGTTCCATCAGGCGACCTCCCCGGCCGGAGCGCGCGTCGCAGCGTCGGCGTCGTCGGCGTCGGCCAGCCGCTCCAGCGTCACCACCAGCTCGCCGTCGCGGTCGGCCAACGCACCGGCGGGCTCATCGGTGGAGTTGGCAGGCAGCACGACGACACCGGGGACCAGGTCGCGGCGGACCTCCGCGACCAGCTCGAGCCGCGCCGTCCCGGCGACGACCGCGACGAGGTCGCCGTCCGCGATCCCGTGCTCCTCGGCATCGTGGGCGTTCAGCTCGACGCGGGCTGGCCGGGCGGTCGCGAGCAGGTCCGTCGCCCCGGCGAGCATCGTCCCACGGTCCAGCAGCAGCGGCCGCGCGACGGCGACGAACCGCCCCTGGCCGGGATCGGGCGCGGTGGGTGCCGGCACCGTCGGCCAGGCGTGCGGTGCGGACCGTCGACCGAGCCGCGCCATCTCCGCTCGGATGCCCTCCAGGTCGTTGACGCCGAGGTCGTGACCGAGCAGGGCGGCCAACTGGACGACGATCTCCCAGTCCTGCTGCACGAGGTCGGGTCCGTCCACGGCGCGGGCGAACCGTTGGGTGCGCCCCTCCCAGTTCGTGCTGGAGCCGGCCCGCTCCTGGCGGCCGGTCACCGGGAGGACGACGTCGGCGTGGGCGGTGACGGTCCCGGTGGCGGCGAGGTCCTGGCAGATGACGGTGGGCACCTTGGCGAGAGCCGCGCGGGCCAGCTCGGTCGAAGCGGCGTCCCGGGCGAGGTCGACGCCGATCAGGTGCAGGACGTCGATCCGACCGGCGGCGGCGTCGGCGAGGATCGCGTGGAGGTCACGGCCGGGCTCGGTCGGCAACTCGGTGTGCCACACCTCCTCCACCGCAGCCCGGTCCTCGTCGTCGGCCAGCCGCCGCCCTCCGGGCAGCAGCCCCGCCGCCAGACCCGCCTCGATGGCGCCACGGGCCCCGGCTCGCCGCGGGACGTAGGCCACGTGGCCGTCGACCGCCGCGGCCAGCGCGGCACCGGCGGTGAGGCTGCCGGCCCCTGCACGTTCACCGACCAGCACGGCCGGGGCCCCTTCGGCGCGCAGCGCGTCCGAGACCTCGTTCCGGCCCTCGATCAGGGCGAGCAGGGCGGCGGCCTCCCCGCCCGGAGCGGTGGGCACCCGGCGCCAGGCCAGGTCCGCGAGGGTGCCGAGGTGCGGGCCGACCACCACGATCCGGGCCTTGGACTGCCGCCACGCCTTGTGCAGCCGGAGGTGGAGGATCGGGACCTCCTCCTCCGGATCGAGGCCCGCGACCACGATCACGGGGGCGGCCTCCACGTCGGCGTAGCTCGCGGTCTCCCGCCCGATCAGCGCACTGAGCTCCTCGGTCTCGACGGCGGGAGCGAACCGGGTTCGGTGGTCGAGGTCGTCGGTGGCGAGCACGGTCCGGGTGTACTTGGCGACCAGGTAGGCGTCCTCGTCGGCCAGCCGGGCGCCGGCGACCACGGCGACCCGCCCCGCGCCCGTCTCCCGTGAGGCGTGCACCGCTGCGGTGATGTGCAGCAGGGCCTCCGCCCAGCTCGCCGGACGCAGCGCACCATCCTCGCCGCGTAGCTGCGGCTCGGTGATCCGCTGGGCGTCGGTGAGGTGGGTGAAGCCGAACCGCCCCTTGTCGCAGTTCCAGGCCTCGTTGACCGCCATGTTCGTCCGCGCCAGGGAGCGCTGGATCTCGCCCCGACGGGACTGGACGGTCAGGGAGCAGCCGGCCGAACAGTGGTCGCAGACGCTCGGGGTGGTGACCACGTCGAAGGGCCGGGCCTTGAAGCGGTAGCTGGTCGAGGTCAAGGCGCCGACCGGGCAGATCTGGATCACGTTGCCGGAGAAGTAGCTCTCGTAGGGCTCGTCCTCGTAGATGGCGACCTGCTCCAACGCGCCCCGTTCGAACAGTTCGATGAAGGGATCACCCGAGATCTGCTCGGAGAACCGGGTACAGCGGGCGCACAGCACGCACCGCTCCCGGTCGAGCAGGATCTGGGGGCTGACCGCCACCGGCTTGTCGAACCGGCGCTTCTGGTCGACGAAGCGGGAGGTGTTGGCGCCGTGCTTGAGCGCCTGGTCCTGCAGGGGGCACTCCCCGCCCTTGTCGCACATCGGGCAGTCGAGGGGGTGGTTGACGAGCAGGAGCTCGAGCGTGCCCTCCTGCCCCTTGCGTGCCATCTCGGAGGTGAGGTGGGTCTTGATCGCCTTGTCGGGCATCACCGTGGTGGTACAGGCCATCATCGGCTTGGGCATGCCCTCCACCTCGACGATGCACTGTCGACAGGCACCGACCGGGTCGAGCAGCGGGTGGTCGCAGAAGCGCGGGATGATGGTCCCGAGCTGCTCGGCCGCACGTATGATCAGGGTGCCCTTGGGCACGCTGATCTCCTGGCCGTCGATCGTGAAGGTGACGAGGTCGTCCTGATCCACCGGGTCCTCCGCCATCGTCAGGCCTGCCCGGCCGGCTCGGCCGTGAAGCTCGGGACCTGCGCGTTGCCGTGGTCGCGCGCGCGCACGGCGAGGGTCGGGATGTCGTCGCGGGGTGGGGTCACCCCGAGCGGGCAGCGGCCCTCGCGCACGTGGGCCTCGAACTCCTCGCGGAAGTGCTCGAGTCCGGCCACGATCGGCGAGGTGAGCGCGTCGCCGAGGGCGCAGAAGCTGCGTCCGAAGATGTTGTCACACACCTCCTGCAGCAGGTCGAGGTCCGCCAGCGTCCCGCTGCCGGTCTCGATGCGCTGGAGCACCTGGGCCAGCCAGTAGCCGCCCTCGCGACAGGGGGTGCACTTGCCGCAGGACTCGTGCTCGTAGAACCGGGTCCAGCCGAGCACCGCGTCGACGACGCAGCGCTGGTCGGAGTAGATCATCACCGCGCCGGTGCCGAGCATCGAGCCGGCCTCGATGACGGCCTCGTAGGTGTAGTCGGCATCGATCGCCTCGGCCGGCAGCAGCGGGGTGGAGGAGCCGCCGGGGCAGAAGAACTTGAGCTCGTGCCCCTCCTTCATCCCCCCGGCGATCTCGATCAGCTCCCGCATCGGGATGCCCATCGGTACCTCGTAGTTGCCGGGGTTGGCGACATCACCCGAGACGCCCACGAGCTTCGGCCCCGTGGACTTCTCCGTGCCCCACTGGGTCCACCAGTCGACACAGTGGCGCAGGATGAAGGGCACCGCCGCGATCGACTCGACGTTGTTCACGGTCGTCGGGCAGCTGTAGAGGCCCTTGGCAGCGGGGAACGGAGGTCGGAGCCGGGGCTGACCGCGCTTGCCCTCCAGCGAGTCGAGCAGCGCGGTCTCCTCGCCGCAGATGTACGCGCCGGCGGCCCGGTGCAGGGTGAGATCGAACCGCTTGCCCGAGCCCATCACGTCCGCCCCGAGGTAGCCCTTCTCGTAGGCCTGGGCGATCGCCTTCGACAGCAGCCGGCCGGCGTGGCGGAACTCCCCGCGGAGGGAGATGTAGCCCTGGACCGAGTTGATGGCCAGGCCGCCGACAATCATGCCCTCCACCAGCTGGTGGGGATCGTTCTCCATCAGCGGCCGGTCCTTGAAGGTCCCCGGCTCGCCCTCGTCGGCGTTGCACACGATGTAGATCGGCTTGCCCGTGCCCTGGGCCACGAAGGACCACTTCAGCCCGGTCGGGAACCCGGCGCCGCCACGACCCCGGACGCCGGCGTCCTTGACGGCATCGATGATCTCGGTGGGCTCCATCTCCAGCGCCCGGCGGAGCCCCTCGTAGCCGCCGTGCTGCTCGTACACCTCGATGTCGTCGACACCCTCGACGCCGTAACGCTCGGACATCGCGATGATCGCTGACGTCGCCCCCATGTCAGGCCTCCTCGTCGTCGTCGCCGGCTTCGGCGGGGGTGGCACCCTCGTCCGGGTCCAGCGGCGGCTGGTCGTGGGCCGCGGGGACGGGCTCGACCGGCACCTCACCGGTGAGCTGGTCGGCGAGCTCGTCCTCGGAGCCGGCGAGGCGCTCGCCCACCTCCTCGAGGATCTCGGCCTCGGTCTCGTCGGTCGGCGCGTCCCGCTCGGGGTCCACGGTGTGCTCCTGTGCTGGGTCCTGGCCGTTGGTCCCGACGCCGCCCACGAGCGGGACGAGCTCCAGGGCGGCGACCTCCCGGAAGGCCGCCCCACCGTGGCCGGCCGGGTCCCCGCCGGGGTGGGTGACGGGGATGTCGGTCTCCGACGAGCGGTAGGAGGGCGCCACCTCGGCGGCCGCCTGCAGTTTGGCGGCCTCCACGAGGCGGTCACCGAAGGTGTCCTCGATGCCGGAGAACTCGCGGTGCACCTGCCGGATGGACGGTGGCACCTCACCCGAGCGGTTCGAGGGCGGCGGGTCACCGGCCTTGGCCTTGTCGAGCAGGCCGAGGGCCTCCTCGGTGCTCAGGGGGCCGTACATCTCGTAGTTGATCTGCACGACGGGTGCTGCATCGCAGATGCCGAGGCACTCGGCGTGCTCGACCATCACCCCGGCACCGTCGCGGTCGATGTGCCCGCCGCAGCGGTCGACGTACGCCTCGTAGATCTCCCGGCCGCCCTGCATGGCGCAGGTCGGGTTGGTGCAGACGCTGAGCAGGTAGTCGCCGAAGGGCTCGCGCTTGTACATCGTGTAGAAGGTGGCGACGGCACCGACCTCGGCCTTGGTCAGGTGCAGCAGCTCCGCGCACATGGCGATGCCGTCCTCGCTGACGTAGCCCTCCTGGCCCTGGACGAGGTGGAGCAGGGGCAGCAGCGCGGAGCGCGCCACGGGGTACCGCGCGATGAGGTGTCGGGCCTCCTCGCGGGTCGCGTCCGAGATCGGCATCGGTGCGGGGCTCCTCGGGGTTCGGAACGGGGCTGGTGCGGGGTGGTGCAGGTCCTCACGCCGGACCCGCTGATGGCCGTCAGCGGTCGACGCCACCCATGACCGGGTCGAGCGAGGCGACGACCACGACCACATCGGCGACCATCTGGCCGCGCGCCATGATGTCAGCCGCCTGCAGGTTGACGAAGCTGGGTTCGCGGACGTGGACCCGGTAGGGCTTGTTGGTGCCCGTCGAGGTGATCGCGTACCCGAGCTCGCCGCGGGGGGACTCGACGGGGAGGTAGACCTGCCCGGCCGGGACGGTGAAGCCCTGGGTCGTGAGCTTGAAGTGGTTGATCAACGCCTCCATCGACTCGCCCATGATGTGGCGGATGTACTCGGGATCGTTGCCGATCCCGTCCACCCCGAGGGACTGTTGCGAGGGCCAGGCGATGTGCTTGTCGGCCACCATGACCGGTCCGCCGGGCAGGGTGTCCAACGCCTGACGGATGATGCGCATGGACTGGCGCATCTCCTCGATGCGGAGCAGGAACCGGGCGTAGGAGTCGGCGGCCGTCTCCGTCGGCACGTCGAACTCGTACTGCTCGTAGCCCGAGTAGGGCTGGGCCTTGCGGAGGTCGAAGGGGACCCCGGCCGCCCGCAGCAACGGCCCGGTGACGCCGTAGCGGGTGGCGGTCTCGGCGTCCAGGGGGCCGATACCGCGGAGCCGGTCGTTCCAGATCGGGTTGCGCTTGAGCAGGTCCTCGTACTCGGCGATCTTGCGTGGCAGCAGCTCGAGCAGCGCCTCGCACCGGTCGACGAAGTCCTCGGTCACGTCCTGCGCCAGCCCACCGGTGCGGATGTAGGCGTGGTTCATGCGCAGGCCCGACTGGGACTCGAAGAGGTCGAGCACGTGCTCCCGCTCACGGAAGCCGAAGACCATCATCGTGGTGGAACCCAGCTCCATGCCACCGGTCGCCAGCCACACCAGGTGGGAGGCGATCCGGTTGAACTCCATGAGGATCACCCGCACGGCCTGGGCGCGCTCGGGTACCTCGATGTCGAGCAGCTTCTCGACACCGAGGCAGAAGGCCGTCTCGTTGAACAGCGGCGCCAGGTAGTCCATGCGGGTGAAGAACGTGGTGCCCTGGACCCAGGTGCGGACCTCGGCGTTCTTCTCGATCCCGGTGTGCAGGTAGCCGACGATCGGCGTGAGCCGGGTGACGGTCTCACCGTCGAGGTCGAGCACCAGGCGGAGCACCCCGTGGGTCGAGGGGTGCTGCGGGCCCATGTTGATGGTGATCGTCTCGTCCTCGACGGCGTCGACGACCGACTCCCAGTCGGCCCCCTCGACGAACAACTCGAGGACGTCATCGGAGAGGCTGGCTTCGGTGCGGGGGTCGATCGCCATCAGTCGATCACCTCGCGGATATCCCGCTCGTCCGGCGGCGGGATGAACTTGTCGTTCTTGTAGGGGATGTCCACGCCCCCGAGGGGGTAGTCCTTGCGGTGGGGATGGCCGATACAGTCGTCGGGCATCAGGATGCGCGTGAGGTCGGGGTGGCCCGCGAACTCCACGCCGAAGAAGTCGAAGACCTCGCGCTCGTGGAAGTTCGCGGTCGTGAACACCTCGGTCACACTCGGCAGCTGCGGGGCGTCGTCCGGGGTGGCGACCGAGACACGGAACCAGTGGTTGCGGGTCAGCGACCGGAGGATGTAGAGGACCTCGATCATCCCCTGCTCGCGCGAGACCCGGTACTCCGGCCAGCCGGTCGTGGAGGCCTGGCGCTCGATGATGTGATCACCAGCCGGCCAGTGGACCCCGGACAGGTCGCTGAGCAGCGCCATGTCCAGCTCCTCGTCGTCCCGGCAGAATGTCAGCACCTCCACCAGGTGCTCGGGCGCCACGTGCAGGGTCAGCTCGCCGTACGCCTCGGTCGCCTCGACCTCGGGGAAGCGGTCGGTGATCCTGGCCGCGAGGCCGTCGAGTGGCAGCGCGGTGCGGGTGAGCCCGTGGGTGCGGGTCGGGACGGAGAACTCGGTCACGCTCGGGCTCCCTGCTCCGCGAAGGTCTCCTGGCTGATCTTCTCGCGCAGCTTCAGGATGCCGTCGAGCAGCATCTCCGGACGGGGCGGGCACCCGGGCACGTACATGTCGACCGGCACGACGTGGTCGACCCCCTGGACCAGGGCGTAGTTGTTGAACATGCCGCCCGAGGTCGCGCAGACGCCCATGGAGAGCACCCACTTCGGGTCGGACATCTGGTCGTAGATGCGCCGCAGGACCGGCGCCATCTTGTTGGAGACCCGGCCGGCCACGATCATCAGGTCGGCCTGGCGGGGTGAGGCACGGAACACCTCCATGCCGAAGCGGGCCATGTCGTGCCGGGGACCCCCGGTGGTCATCATCTCGATCGCACAGCAGGCCAACCCGAAGGTGGCCGGCCACAGCGAGGGCGAGCGGCTGTAGTTGACGAACCGCTCGACGTTGGTGAGCAGGATGCCGTTGGGGAGTTTGCTCTCTAGTCCCACTCGAGACCTCCACGTCCGATCTCGTACACGAAGGCGACCCCGAGGATGCCGATGAACAGCGCCATCTGTCCCAGCCCGAACCAGCCGAGCTCACGGAAGACGACCGCCCATGGGTAGATGAACACGACCTCGATGTCGAAGATGAGGAACAGCATCGCGACCATGTAGAACTTGACCGAGAAGCGGGTGTTGCGCACGTCCGCGAGGGGGATGTTGCCCGACTCGTAGGCCGCCAGCTTGGTCGGGTTCGGCACGCGTGGGCCGACGAGGCTGCTGACGACCAGCGAGCCGACCGCGAAGGCGACGGCCAGACCGAACAGCAGCAGGACGGGCAGGTACTCGCTCAGCACGGGTCTCGGTCTCCCTCGCAGCCGGGCACCAGGCCAGGCGTTGGATCGGACGCGCTCACGGTCGGTGTCGCGGTCGGGCGGTGCGGTGCCCGACGCCTGAGCACCCGCGGCAACACCTGTGCAACGCCGCCAACGGTAGGGCGGTGGTCAGCGGTGCCGCAACACACGACTGGGCGGCGCCCAGCGGATCCGGAGCGGGTCGTCGCCAGGGTCATGCCGCAGGGGCCAGTCGCTGCAGCGTGTTGACGATCACGTCCTTGGTGTCCGCCGGCGTCTGGTCGGTCAGGTGCGCCATCAGCTTCAGGACCAGCAGCATCAGGGGGCGGTAGGGCATCCCGTAGGTGGTGCACACGTGCATCACCGTGGGGTTGCCGACCAGTTCCGCGAACACGCGGCCCAGGGTGTAGTACCCGCCGATGCGCCGGCGGAGCTCCCGGTCGTAGCGTTCCAGGTCGCTGGTGCGCCGGGTGACCAGCGCCGCATCGACCACCTCGGCGGCCAACTGCGCCGCCTCCATCGCGTAGCTGATCCCCTCACCGTTGAAGGGGTTGACCATCCCGCCGGAGTCTCCGACGAGCAGCACCCCGCGCTGATGCAGCGGGGTGTGGTTGAAGCCCATGGGGATCGGCCCGGTCCGGATCGGGCCCTCCAGGGCGGAGGCATCGGTCCCCCAGCCGTCAGCGGCCATGCCCGTCGCCCAGGACTCCAGCAGCTTGCGGTAGTTGACGGCCTGGTACTCCCGCGAGGTGGACAGCAGGCCGAGGCCGACGTTCATCGTGCCGTCGTCCAGGGGGAACACCCACCCGTAGCCCGACAGCAGGTTGCCGTCGGCGTC
>PWWI01000202.1 GCA_003561535.1 Nitriliruptoraceae bacterium | reverse complement strand
GGCTCGTGGACGCCGACGGCGAGCAGGTGGGCATCGTCCCCCTGGCCCAGGCGCTCCGCAGAGCCCGCGAGCAGGACCTCGATCTCGTCGAGGTGGCACCCCAGGCGGATCCGCCGGTGTGCCGCATCATGGACTGGGGCAAGGCCAAGTACGAGGCCGAGCAGAAGCAGAAGGAGGCGCGGAAGCGGCAGAGCCAGATCTCCGTCAAGGAGATCAAGATGCGCCCCAAGATCTCGGACAACGACTACGGCACCAAGTCCGGACACGTCCGCCGCTTCCTGGAGGACGGCGCCAAGGTCCGGGCCTCCATCATGTTCCGTGGCCGTGAGATGACCCACACCGAACTCGGGCTCCGGCTGCTCGACCGCCTGGCCGACGACATGAGCGAACTCGCGACCGTCGAGGCCGCACCCAAGGTCGACGGTCGCAACATGGTCATGGTGCTCGCGCCCCTGAAGGCCAAGCAGCCCAGGGACGACGGCGGGCCCGCTCCCGCGACCGACGACGCCCCGGCGTCCTGACCCGACCCACCCCCCGGCAGCTGGCCGAGGACCCGCATCGCCGCGTCGGAGCCCACCGGCGCGGTTGTACCCATCCCTGCGAGACCACCGAGGTAGGACCATGCCGAAACAGAAGACCCACAGCGGGGCCAAGAAGCGCTTCCGCGTCACCCGCAACGGCAAGGTGATGTCGCGGCAGAAGAACCGCGCCCACCTGCTCGGCCACAAGAGCTCCCGCCGCAAGCGCCGCCTCGCCGGCGAGCGCGAGATCGCGCCGCCCGACGCGAAGAAGATCAAGAAGCTGCTCAACCAGTGAGTCGCCGCTGAGCGAACCGCCGCCGGCCGTCACCGCACCGACGACGGCGACCACCACCTACTCCGACCTACAAGGAGCACGACCATGGCACGCGTCAAGGGTGGCGTCCACGCCAAGAAGGGCCACAAGGCGGTCCTCGACCGCGCGAAGGGGTACCGGGGTGCCCGCAGCCGACGGTTCAAGGTCGCCAACGAGGCCGTCGACCACGCCGGGAGGTACCAGTACGCCGACCGGCGCGCCCGCAAGGGTGACTTCCGGCGCCTGTGGATCGCCCGGATCAACGCCGCCGCCCGGCAGGAGGGCCTGTCCTACAGCCGGCTGATGCACGGCCTGAAGCTCGCGGAGGTCGAGGTCGACCGCAAGACCCTCGCCGACCTGGCGGTCCACGACGCCGCCGCCTTCGCGGCGCTGGTCCAGGTCGCCAAGGACGCGATCGGCGAGGCCGCGGCCTGAGCAGGCCATCTCCGTGACGGTCGCCTGCCAGGTGCTCACCTCCACCCGCAACCCCCGTGTCCAGGCAGCGCGGGGGTTGCGCCGTGCACGGGAGCGTCGGGCGCAGGGCCGCCACCTGGTCGAGGGGCCCCGCGCCGTGGCGGAGGCGCTGGCCGCCGGGGTGGTCGAGGAGCTGTTCGTGCTCGAGGGCGCGCCGATCCCCGATGCGGACGTACCGGTCCGCCGCGTCGCCGGCCACGTGCTGGAGCACCTGGCCGACGCGACCACCCCGCAGGGCATCGTGGCCGTCGCCCGCACCGTGCCCGGCCACCTCGACGACATCGGCGACGGGGTCATCGTCGTGCTCGACCGGGTCGCCGATCCCGGCAACGCGGGCACGATCCTGCGGACGGCCGACGCCCTCGGGGTGGCGGCCGTGGTGCTGACCTCCGGCAGCGTCGATCCCTTCGCGCCGAAGACGGTGCGGGCGGCGGTCGGCTCCACCTACCACCTGCCCGTGGTCACCGACGTCACGCTCGCCGAGGTCGTCGCCCACGCGCGGACGACGCAGCGGCGGGTGGTCGGGTTGGACGCCGCCGGCACCGAGGGGCTGGAGGCCCTCAGCGCCGGAGCCGCACCGGTGTGCCTGGTGCTCGGCAACGAGGCCCACGGGCTCGACCCCGACAGCGCTGCGCTGCTCGACACCACCGTGGCCATCGCCCTGCACCCGCGGGCCGAGTCCCTCAACGTGGCCGCGGCCGCCGCGATCGCGATCCACGCCGCCACGCAGCGGTGAGGCCCAGGTCGGGCCGAGGCCCGTCAGCCGGGCGTCTACCCTGCGGACGGCCGACGGCCGACGGCCGGCCCAGGCCACCCGGCGACCGGGTGCCGAGGGCACCAGCAACATGAGGAAGGCACCCCGTGAGCACGCTCGACGAGCTGCGCGAGAGGGCGTTGGCCGCCATCGCCGACGCCCACGACCTCGACGCCCTGGACCAGGTCCGGGTCACCTTCACCGGCAAGCGGTCGGAGTTCGCCGGCGTGCAGGCCACGATGCGTGACCTGGACGCGGAGGACCGCAAGGCGCTCGGCCAGCAGCTCAACGCCTTCCGGGCCGCGTTCCAGGACGCCTTCGACGCCCGCCAGCGCGCGCTGGGCGAGGCCGCGCTCGCCGCCCGCCTGGAGAGTGAGCGCCTCGACCTGACCCTGCCACCTCGCCGTCTGCCCCCGGGGCGCCCCCACCTGCTCACCCAGGTGGAGGAGGAGATGCTGTCGGTGTTCATCGGCATGGGCTTCCGGGTCGCCGAGGGGCCCGAGGCCGAGGCCGGGGCGTACAACTTCGACCTGCTCAACATCGAGCCCGATCACCCCGCCCGCCAGGAGATGGACACGATCTACGTCGACGGCTACGAGGACGTGGTGCTGCGCACCCACACCTCGCCGGTCCAGGCTCGGGTGATGACCACCCAGGCGCCGCCGATCGCCGTGGTGGTGCCCGGGCGGACCTACCGTGCCGACGCCGTGGACGCGACCCACTCGCCGGTGTTCAGCCAGATCGAGGGGCTGTACGTCGACGAGGGCGTGACGATGGCCGATCTGCGCGGGACCCTGCTGGCCTTCGCCCGGGCCCTGTTCGGCGCCGATCGCGACATCCGGCTCCGGCCCTCCTTCTTCCCCTTCACCGAGCCGAGCGCCGAGGTGGACGTCTCCTTCCACGGTCCCGGTGGCCACCACGGCTGGCTCGAGATCCTCGGGGCGGGGATGGTCGACCCGAACGTGCTCGAGATGTGCGGGATCGACCCCGAGCGCTACTCCGGGTTCGCCTTCGGCATCGGGATCGAGCGGGTGGCGATGCTGCGCCACGGCGTCCGCGACATCCGTGAGCTGTTCGAGGCCGACGTCCGCTTCCTCGCCCGCTTCTGACCGACGCCGGGCCCGGACCGCCGTCGCCGTGACGACCGGTGTTCCGGAGCCGCCGACCCGCCCGACCGATGGGGAGGACCACCCGTGAAGCTGCCGCTGTCCTGGCTGAAGGACCTGGTCGAGTTCGACCTCGACGTCGAGGAGCTGGTCGAGGTCATGAGCCACTCCGGCCTGGAGGTGGAGGAGGTCACCACCCCTGGTGCGGGTGCCGCGGGCATCCGCACCGCCCGCGTCCTGCACTGGGAACCTCACCCCGATGCCGACAAGCTGCGGTTCGTGCGGGTGACCGGTGACGGCGGGGACGGCGAGGTGGAGGTCGTCTGCGGGGCGGCGAACTTCGAGGTCGGCGACGTGGTCGCCCACGCGCTGCCGGGAGGGCACGTGCCCGGGGTGACCGGTCCCGACGGCGCCAAGGGCATGGACCTGTCGTCGCGGAAGATCCGCGGTCTGACCTCGCACGGGATGCTGGCCTCGCCGAAGGAGCTCGAGCTCGGGGAGGACGCGGGCGGGATCCTGGTCCTGCCACCGGACACGCCCCTGGGCTCCTCCCTCGACGACCTGATCCCGGTCGGCGAGCCCGTGATCGAGATCGCGGTCCAGGCCGACCGGGGCGACCATCTGTCAGTGCTGGGTGTGGCCCGGGACCTCGCCGCGATCCTCGACACCACCTGGCGCGCGCCCGAGGTGCCGGACCGGCCGAGCGGCCCGAGCATCCCCGTCCAGTTGCGCACCGACGGGTGTGCGTCCTTCCACACCTGGGTGCTGGAGGACGTGACGATCGGTGGCTCCCCGCTGTGGCTGCGCCAGCGCCTCACCCAGTCCGGGATGCGTCCGATCGACGTGGTCGTCGACGTGACCAACCTGGTCATGCTGGAGCTCGGCCAGCCCCTGCACGCCTTCGACCTGGACCGCATCGGTGGACCGTCGCTGACGGTGCGCGAGGCCGACGACGGCGAGCGGCTGGTGACCCTCGACGACGTCGAGCGCACCCTGGCCGCCGGTGATCTGGTGATCGACGATGCCGACCACCCGATCAGCCTCGCCGGGGTGATGGGTGGGTTGGACACCGAGGTGGTGGCCGACACCCGGCGCGTGCTGCTCGAGGCCGCGGTCTGGGAGCCGGCCACGATCCGGCGCACGTCCCGCCGTCTCGGGCTGGTGAGCGAGGCGAGCATGCGCTTCGAGCGCGCCGTCGACCCGGCGGGTGCGGCGCGGGCGGTGGCCCGGGCCGCGGACCTCCTGGTCTCCCTCGGCAGCGCAGCGGCGACCGGCAGCGACGTGGTGGCGACCGAGCCGGCACCGGCCTGGTCACAGCGCCCGAGCGTGCGGCTGGACCCCGCCCGGGTGCGCCGCACCCTGGCCGTCGACCTCGCCGACGAGGTCCAGGTCGCGCTGCTGGAGCGGGCCGGGGCGATCGTCGGCCCCGCGTCGGAGGCCTCCGCGCCCGACGGCGCCGGGTCGGCTGACGCCGCCGGGTCGGCTGCGGGATACCTCGACGTCACCCCGCCGACCTGGCGCCGTGACCTGGGACGCCAGGCCGACCTCACCGAGGAGATCGCCCGGCTCCACGGCTACGACAACATCCCCGACCACCTGCCCTCCCTGCCGACCACCGGCGGGTTGACCCCCAGCCAACGGGCCGAGCGCACCGCCCGGGACCTGGCCCTGGCCGGTGGGTTCCACGAGGCCAAGACCCGGCCCTTCGTCGGCGCGCGGGCGCTCGCCGGGGTGCTGCCCTCCGAAGGTCGGGTGTTGCTGGCCAACCCGCTCGCCCAGGACGCCGCCGCGATGCGGCCCTCCCTGCTCGAGGGGCTCCTGCAGGCGGTCCGGCACAACCACGGCCAGGGTCGTCCCGGGGTGGCCCTGACCGAGCTCGGACGCTGTTTCCGGCCCGTCGACGACCCGCTCGGCACGGCGCTCGATGCGGTGATCGGTCCCGGGTGGCGCTGGACCGACCCCGCGGGTGCGCCCATCCCGTTGCAGCCGCGGGTGCTGGCGCTGGCCGCCCAGGGGCGCAAGCTCGGCGAGGGGTGGCTGGACACCGAGGCCACCTGGTCGGTGTGGGACGTGCTCGACGTGCTCGACCGTGTGGCCCGCCGGCTCGCCCCGCCTGACGATCCCACCTGGCGGCTCGAACGCCACGCCATCACGCGGGAGGGGTTCCACCCGGGTCGCACCGCTGCCCTGGTGCTCCAGGGTCAGGAGATCGGCGTCGTCGGGCAGCTGCACCCGGAGGAGGCGGACCGGCGCGACCTCCCGGAGCCGGTGGTCGCGGGCGAGCTGCTCCTGGAGCCGTTCCTGGCGGTGACCCCGGAGGCCGGGCACCGCCCGGTGTCGGCCAGGACCTTGGTCCGCCACCCGGCGATGACCGTGGACGTCGCGCTGGTCGCCGACGACGAGGTGACCTATGCGACCCTGGAGCGGACCGTCCGTCTGGCGGTCGGGCCGTTGCTGGACGAGCTGTGGTTCTTCGACGAGTACCGCGGCGAGCAGGTCGGCGAGGGTCGGCGCAGCGTCGCGATGCGGCTCAGGCTCCAGGACCCCGCGCGCCAGCTCACCGACGCCGACGCCGAGGCGGTCATCGAGTCGGTGGCGACCGCGGCCGAGGGCATCGGCGCGACCCTGCGCCGCTGACGCACGTAGCGTCGAGGCCCGGCCACCAGGACCGGGGGAGCGAGAGGGAGGCGCTGATGGCGGAGCCGTCGCAGGAGGATGGGCGGCCGGGTCCGGGCCCGGTGGCCGACGACGGGCTCCCGAGCCGGCGCGGGGCCTTCCCCGTCGGGTGGGCGATGCCCACCCGCTGGGCCGACAACGACCACTACGGCCACGTCAACAACGTGACCTACTACAGCTACTTCGACACCGCCGTCAACGGCTACCTGATGGAGGCCACGGGCGGCGACATCCGCGAGTTGGATGCGGTCGGGCTGGTCGCCGAGACCGCGTGCCGCTTCCTCGCACCGGTGTCCTTCCCGGACCACCTCGAGGTCGGGCTCGCCGTGAGCCGGCTCGGCCGGTCCTCGATCACCTACCGGCTCGGGCTGTTCCGCGCCGGGGAGTCCGAGCCCAAGGCGGTGGCCCGCTTCGTCCACGTCTACGTGGACCACGCGAGCCGGCAGAGCACCGCGGTGCCCGAGGCGATCCGCCGGGCCGTCACGCCCCTCCTGCTGCCGGAGGCCGTGTCCGAGGGCTGACGGCGTCAGCTCGGCGCGGTCGGCCGCTGGCTGCTGGCCGTTGCTCCGTTGGGCCGTTGGGCCGCTGCCCCGTTGGGCCGTTGCCGTCCCGCCGTCCTGGCCGATCGCGGTACCCGGTCCTCCTCCGGCAGGTCCCCTGGGCACGGGGTCCCTACCCTGGCGGCCATGGCGACGATCCAGCTCCCCTACGGCGTCTCGGTGCCCGAGGCGGAGCTCGAGGTGCGGGCCGTGCGCTCGAGTGGGCCCGGCGGCCAGAGTGTCAACACCACCGACTCCAAGGTGGAGCTCCGCTGGGACGTGGCCAGCTCGACGGCGCTGTCCGAGCAGCAGCGGGCCCGGCTGCTCGAGCGTCTCGGATCCCGGTTGACCAGCGACGGCGTGCTGATCCTCACCGGTTCCGAGCACAAGAGCCAGCATCGCAACCGGGCGGCGGTGCTCGCCCGCTTCCGGTCGATCGTCGGGGAGGCGCTGGTCCCTCCCCGGCAGCGCCGCCGGACCCGCCCGACCCGCGCGTCGAAGCAGCGGCGGCTGGACCAGAAGCGTCGCCGCGGTGAGACCAAGCGGCTCCGCCAGCCCCCCAGCGACTGACCCGGCCCTCGACCCGTCCCTGGCGCGCTGCAGCCCTCTCCCTGCGCTCCCCGCAACGCTCCCTGCCCGGGGTTGGGGAAGCTGGGCCCCGGTAGGCGGGGGTGGGGTTCCCCAACCCTGCGGTCGTGCCGTGGTCCGGTGGGGGTTGGGGAAGCTGGGCCCCGGGAGGCGGGGGTGGGGTTCCCCAACCGCCCCGCTGGGCAGCGGTCGTGCCGTGGTCCCGGGTCTGGTGGAGGGTTGGGGAAGCTGGGCCCCGGGAGGCGGGGGTGGGGTTCCCCAACCCTGCGGTCGTGCCGTGGTCCGGCGGGGGTTGGGGAAGCTGGGCCCCGGGAGGCGGGGGTGGGGTTCCCCAACCCAGGGAGCGGAGGGCCGAGGGAGCGGAGGGCCGAGGGAGCGGGGGGCCGAGGGACCGGAGGAGCAGGGGACCGCGGGAGGCGGCCCCGTCAGAGCAGCGCCGGTCGCTCGAAGGGGAGTTCCCGCAGGTGCTCGTCCAGGAAGGCCAGCACCGTCTCGTACCACAGGCGGGCGTGCTGGGGCTTCAGCACCCAGTGGTGCTCGTCGGGGAAGTAGAGGAACCGCGCCGCCACACCGTGGCGGACCAGGTCGGTCCACAGCGTCACCCCCTCGCTGATCGGCACGCGGACGTCCAGCTCCCCGTGGATCACGAGCATCGGGGTGGTGATGCGACCGACGTGGAGGTGGGGCGAGCTGTCGAGGTAGCGGGCGGGGTCGAGGTAGGGGTCGCCGAACTCCCGCTCCCAGAACAGCCCGAGGTCGGTCGTTCCGTGGAAGCCGGGGAGCGACCACAGGGAGGCGTGGGTGATGATGGCGCGGAACCGGTCGGTCTGACCGGCGATCCAGTTGGCGAGGTAACCGCCGAAGGAGCCCCCGCCGGCGGCGACCCGGTCAGCGTCGATGTCGGGGCGTGCGGCGACGTGCTCGACGGCTGCCATCACGTCGGTGTAGGGCGCCTGGCCCCACCGCCCCCAACCCCGTTCGATCCAGGCGCGTCCGTAGCCGGTGGAAAGGGCGGGGTCGGGGAGCAGGACGGCGTAGCCCTCGGCGGCCCACACGTGGGGGTTCCACCGCCAGTGCCAGGCGTTCCAGGAACTGAGGGGTCCTCCGTGCAGGAGCACGACCAGCGGCAGCGGCTCGCTGCTCGTGGTGGCGGCCTCACCGGGCGCGTCGGCCACCTCGGCGCCGCTCTGGCCACCCGTGTCGGCCTGGTTCCCGCGAGCCACCGGCAGCACCAGCCACGAACCCACCTCGGCCCCATCCGGTGCCGTGGTGGTGATCCGCTCGACCCGGGTGTCGGCGGGATCGTCACCCCCCGGGGAGGGCAGAGCCACGGGCTGCTGCTCCTGGGCGTCGAGGTCGAGCGCGACCGGGTGGGGTGCGGTCGCCACGGTGGAGCGCAGCGCGAACCCCGCCCTGCCACCGGAGCCGGAGGCGGGCACCGCGAGGTCCTGGTAGGCGCCGTCGGTGGTCAGCCGGACCACCTCGCGACTGACAGTGTCCACCCGGAAGACCGGCGCGTGGCCGTGGTCATCGGCGGTGCACAGCACGGCACCGCCGTCGGCGGTCCACGTCGGTGCGTCGGGCCAGCGGTCCCAGCCCGGGGTGAGATCTCGGGGCTTCGCCAGCCGCTCCGTCTCGGCGTCGGGCAGGGGCACCAGCACCAGCGTGTGGTCGGGAGTTCGATCGGGGGCGCCCTGGTCCGCGGCGATGCAGACCACCTCGGTGCCGTCGGGGGAGACCGCGGGCGACCCATAGCTGCGTCCATCGTCGGCCAGCACCCGCCGCTGGCCCGAGGCCACGTCGATCGCGACCAGATCCGTGACGAGGTCGTCGGGGGAGCGACGCGGGCCGGTCCGTGCCCAGGTCGTCACGACCGTGGAGCCGTCGGGGCTGAGCGTCACACCGGTGTCCCGCAAGCCGGCGCCGCGGGCGAGTAGCCGTACCCGGCCACCGGGGTCGGCGTCCCGCTCGGCGTCGGCCGCGCCCTCCCGCTCGGCGTCCACCCCGCCCTCCACCGCGTCCGCCACCTCGGCGTCGGCCTCGGCGCCGAGGTCCAGCACCCACAGTGCCGGCTCCCGGGGCCCGAGCCACCGGTCCCAGAACCGGACCGGGTACTCGTCCGCCTCGTACAGCCGGGCGGTGACGTGCGCGTCGCGTCGGGCCTGCTCACGCGCTGCGTCGTCCTCGAGCGTGCGGGCAGCGAGGTGGACCTCGGCAGCCACCACGACCACGTCCGCCTCCGCCGCGGTCCACACCCCGCGGATCCCGGCGGAGGGGGCCAGCAGCAGCTCGGCCTCGCCCCCGGAGCGGGGGAGTCGCCAGAGCGCCGCCGGGGGCTCGGGGCTGTCCGGTGCCGCGTCGGGATCAGGGCGTGCGGAGGTGAACAGCAGGTCACCACCAGGCAGGAAGGCGGCCGCCGATTCACCGGCGGCCGAGCGGGTCAGCTGCCGCGGCGCCGCCGACCCGGCCGGGTCCACCGACCACAGCGCGGTCCGGTACCGCGCGCCGTCGGGCGCTGGGGTGGCGACGCCGACCACCAGCAGCGAGCCATCGGGGGCGACGGTCAACCCCGACAGGCGGGGACGGGTCAGCATCGCCTCCAGGGACGGGTGGCGAGGTGGCGTCGGCGTAGCGGGCTCGGCAGGCACAGGGTCTCCGCGGTCGGGGGTCGGCGAGGGAGCCGTGACGGTACGCCGCCCGCACGGTGTCGCGAGCTTGCAAGAAGCTGCAGTATCCTGCATGCTCTCCGCGTCACCCCCCGCACCCCTGCACCCCCGCACCCCCCGCACCCCCGCCGGCCCCCGCCCACCACCTCCACCGGAGCCGCCCGTGACCCACCGCATCGGCGTCGTCGGCGCCTCCGGCTACGGCGGCGCGGAGCTGCTGCGCCTGCTGGATGCCCACCCCGTCATGGACGCCGAGGTGGTGGCGGCCCGGTCCCAGGCCGGCGAGCCCATCGCAGGGCTGTTCCCCAACCTGGCCGGCAGCCGCACCTTCGATGAGATCGACGTCGAGGTGCTCGCGGAGCTGGATCTGGTCGTGCTCGCCACGCCCCACGGAGCCGCGCTGGAGCTCGGCGCCGCGCTGTACGACGCCGGGACCCCGGTGGTCGACCTCTCGGCCGCCTTCCGGCTGAGCCGGGACGGCTTCCGGACCTGGTACGGCGAGTCGCACCCCCGGCCCGACCTGGCCGCCGGTGACGAGGCGGCCGCGGCCGATGTGGCCTACGGCCTCCCCGAGCTCGAGCGCGACCGGATCGTCGGCGCCGGGCTGGTGGCCAACCCGGGGTGCTACCCGACGGCCACCCTGCTGGGGCTGGCCCCCCTGGCCCCGCTGCTGACGCCTGGCACGATCGTCGTGGACGCCAAGTCGGGCACCTCCGGCGCCGGCCGCGCGGCCAAGGACCACCTGCACTTCGCCCACGTCCACGGCAGCCTCACCGCCTACGGGGCCCCCGGTCACCGCCACACCGGCGAGATCGAGCGCTGGCTCCCGGGCGGGCTCGGTGCCGTCAGCTTCACCCCGCACCTGGTGCCGATGAGCCGGGGGCTCCTGGCGACCTGCTACGGCACCTTGCGCGACGGCGTCGGCGCCGATGAGGTCCAGGACGCCCTCGCCGACGCCTACGACGCCGAGCCTTTCGTGCACCTGCTCGACCCCGGCGACTTCCCCCACACCAAGGCGCTCGCCGGCTCGAACGGCTGCCAGCTCAGCGCGGTGGTGGACCCACGGACCGGGCGGGTCACGGTCACCTCGGCGATCGACAACCTCGGCAAGGGTGCGGCGGGCCAGGCGCTCCAGAACGCCAACCTGATCCTCGGTGAGGATGAGACGCTGGGCCTGAGCGCGGTGGGGGTGTACCCGTGATCGCCGGCTGGGGACCCGAGGACCGCACCGGCCTGACCCCCATCGACGGGGGCGTCACCGCCGCCCAGGGCTTCCGGGCCGCCGGGGTGGTCAGCGGGGTCAAGCCCTCGGGCAGGCCCGACCTCGCGCTGGTCGTCGCCGACGCGCCTGCCGGTGCGGCGGTGGTCACCACCACCAACCTCGTCAAGGCCTCCGCCTGCCTGCTCACCGAGCGGCACGCCGCCGACGGGACCGCCCAGGCCGTGCTGATCAACAGCGGCAACGCCAACGTGTGCACGCCCCACGGTGCGGAGCACACCCGCGCGCTGGCCACGGCCGCCGCGGACCACCTCGGTGTCGCCGTCGAGGACGTGCTGGTGATGTCGACCGGCGTGATCGGGGTGCCGCTGCCGGTGGGCCGGATCCTCGACGCGATGCCCACCCTGGTCCACGGGCTGGCCCCCGATGCAGGGCCGCTGGCCGCCGAGGCGATCCTGACCACCGACACCCACGCCAAGCAGGTCGCCTTCGAGGTGACCGACGACGCCGGTGGGCGCTGCGTGGTGGCCGGCATGGCCAAGGGGGTCGGCATGATCGAGCCCGCCATGGCCACCCTGCTCGTGGTGCTCACCACCGACGCGCCCCTGGCCGGGCCGCTCGCGCGACGACTGCTGACGGGCACGGTCCGCCGCACCTTCAACCGCATCAGCGTCGACGGTGACGGGTCCACCTCCGACACCGTGGCGCTGCTGGCCAGCGGTCAGGCCGAGCAGCCGCCCAACCTCGAGGTGGTCGGGCACGCGCTGCACGCCGTCTGCGCCGATCTCGCCGAGCAGGTCGTCGCCGACGGCGAGGGCGCGAGCCGTGTCGCTGCGATCACCGTGCAGCACGCGGCGACCGAGGCCGAGGCGGAACGCCTGGCACGAGCGATCGCGACGTCGCTGCTGGTGCGCGCGGCGATCCACGGTGCGGATCCGAACTGGGGGCGGATCCTGATGGCGATGGGCAGCGCCGGGGTGGCCTTCGACCCGCGCCGCGTCACGGTCACCTGCGCCGGCATCACCGTGTGCCGGTTCGGGGTGGCCACCAGCTTCGACCGGGGCCAGGCCGCCGTCGCGATGGACCGGCCGCTGGTGGAGATCGGGGTCGACGTCGGCAGCGGGCACGCCCGCGCCACGATGCTGACCTGCGACCTGACCCCGGAGTACGTCCGCTTCAACGCCGAGTACACCACGTGACCAGCGAGCAGGAGCCCACCGTGTCCGACCCGACCGTGCCGTCCGTGCCCGGCGTCGGCGTCGCGCCGAGGATCGGGGGTCGGCGCATCACCACCGCCGACCACGTCTCCACCGAGCGCGTCGAGGCGGCCCAGGAGAAGGCCGCGGTGCTGCGCGAGGCCCTGCCGTGGATCACCCGGT
>PWWI01000290.1 GCA_003561535.1 Nitriliruptoraceae bacterium | reverse complement strand
TTTTGCTTCACGATTAATTAGCTCTTCAGATCATCTCTCACAGCAAGAGCGCCGGCAGTTTGTTAAGCTCCTAAAATGTGTTGAAGAAGCAGCATTAAAAGGACCTGGTAAAGTATCAAATGATGTTCTAATGCTAATAAGTGATCGTTTGACAGATTTGCCATCCTGGCTTTACCTTCATAATCCCCTGGTAAAGCCTCTGCAAATAGACTTGCCCGAACATAATGATCGCCGTAGATACTTTGAAAGTGCTGCTGATGGTTTTTATCAAAGCGCAGATAGTGATTATGACAGGTCAGAGGTGATAGATTTATTCATCGATCTTTCCCGGGGGCTGACCAATTATGAACTTGAATGTTTGCGTCGAGTCTCTTTAAAGGAGCAATTAGCTTTTAATGAACCAAAGAAAATTATTGAGCACTATAAGTTTGGTATAGTGGAAAGCGCCTGGGATAAACTGAACCGGGGAAAAGAACGAGAGCGTTTGGCTAAGGCAGATGTAATCTTGAGGAATAGAGTTAAAGGGCAAGAAGCAGCTATACATGCTGTGGTTGATATTATTAAGCGAGCTGCAGTGGGGCTATCAGGCATTCATCACTCAGCAGCCGCCTTAAAGCCCAAAGGAGTCTTATTTTTTGCCGGGCCTACCGGTGTTGGCAAAACGGAAATGGCTAAAAGCCTGGCCGAGTTGCTTTTTGGAGATGAAAACGCCTGCTTGCGATTTGATATGAGCGAGTATGCCCAGGAACACTCTGATCAAAAGTTGCTTGGTGCCCCACCGGGTTATGTTGGATATGAAGAAGGAGGGCAGCTTACAAACAAAATAAAAGAATCTCCTTTTTCTGTTCTCCTTTTTGATGAAATTGAGAAAGCCCATCCGAAAATTATGGATAAGTTTCTCCAAATCCTGGAAGATGGGCGCATGACAGATAGCAAAGGAGAAACAGTATATTTTTCTGAAGCAGTCATCATTTTTACCAGCAATATTGGTGCCTATGTTGATGTGTCTTTAGGTGATGGAACGTGCATGCGCAAGCCTAACCTGCTCCCCTTTTCCTGGTCTTGTTCGAGCTGCGGTGAATTTAATTTTGAGCAAGAAGAGCCTAAAATTTGCAAGTGTGGGAATAGCAGGTTTACAAAGGTTGAAACACCTTACCAGCTAGTAAAAGAAAGGGTTTTAACAGCTGTTGAGGAACACTTTAAACTAAAGTTGGGGCGCCCGGAAATATATAACCGTATTGGCAACAACTTTGTAGTTTTCGACTATATTCGCAAACCGGTGGTTAAGCAGATCATCTCCAGGGTCTTGGAAAATATCTGCCGTGAGTTGCAAGAAAAAAGCCATTTAGAGGTTCATTTTTCAGATTCTGTTTATGAGTATCTTCAAGAAAAAGTGGCGGACGATATTGAATACGGTGGTCGCGGTATCGGTAACCTCGTCGAAACAGCCCTGGTCAATCCTTTGGCCCGTTATATATTTGACAGCGAGCTTACTGCCTCTACTCTTGTTGTTGAAGGGGTTAATGAAAAAGATTTAGAAGGGCAGGTTGTCTATGAGCTCGAACTAACAACATGAATATTCAAAAACTGACAGTTTTGCGAAATCAATTATCGTTTTAATATAAATTTTCAGGGAGGTGAATTGCTTTGCCCGTTAAAATAAAAAAATGCCCCAACTGTGGACATGTAAATAATGAATTTGCCTTTATTTGCCCGGAATGCAGGTATTCACTGATGCATGTAGAAGCTGAGAATAGCAGTTCAGTGTCCGCTGAGAAAATCAATAACACTCCAGAAAATCATCCAGATCAAATAGAGGAAGAGAAGAAAAGTGAGAGCCAAAAATCTTTCTCTCCTAAAACAGATTTATTTAATCAACCAGATGTATTCCTGGAGTTCCCGGGTCCACCTGCAATTTCCTTTAGAGTTAATCCCGGTGATATAGCCGGCCGGGATGGGACTATTGATCTTTCACCAATTGAAAACAGTAATTTTATTTCCCGGGAGCATGCCCGTTTTAATTACAAGCAGGGTAAATGGTATGTTGAAAATCTTTCTCAGACCAATAAAACTTTTGTAAATCATGGTCCAGTTAAGCCTGGTGATGAACATGTTTTAAATGACGGAGATCATATAGTTTTGGCTAACACAAGGTTAATTTTTAGCATAAGTAGGTGATAATGTGTTGCATGTTTGCGGTATAAGTGATTTGGGTTGTAAGCGGGATGAAAACCAGGATGCGATTTTGGTCGATAGCATTATTGAAAAAAAAGAGATCAGGCTAGCCCTTCCTATTGAAGGTCATTATTACTCTCATTACGGTCTATTCTGCGCTGTTGCCGATGGCCTGGGTGGGCAAAAAGGCGGAGCTGTTGCCAGCCTGATTGCTCTTGAGTTCCTGGCCGGGAAAAAATATGAACTGAGCAAGTTTTCCCATGCCTCTCAGGTTGAGCATTATCTTCGAGATAACATTCAGAGTATTCACAAGCAGGTTATTGATCAGGGCCAGTTAAACCATGAACTTGAAGGTATGGGCACTACTCTTACCGGTTTTTATCTGCACAACAATTATAAGGTTTTTTTCCATGTTGGAGATAGCAGACTTTACCGTTTTCGAGGCAACTTTATAATGCAGTTGACCATGGATCATTCTCTGGAAACCTTAACACAGCAAGAAGGCGGAGAATATGACCAAGCCAGTAAAAGCGGCATTATTACTAGTTCCATTGGTGGAGGTAATTTAGGCAGCTGTAAAGTTGATACCGGAGAGATTAATTTTATCAAAGGAGATATTCTTTTGCTGTGTAGTGATGGTTTAAGCGATTTGATTGCTTTGGAATCTATGGAAGAAATCTTAGCAGGTAGGGATGACCTTGCAACTACAGCCCATTGCATGGTGAATGCGGCTAAAGAAGCAGGTGGAAGTGACAACATTTCTCTGGTTTTAATTGAAAATATGTGAATGCTTCTAATTATGAATAACCTTGCTAACGAGGATTCATCTATAGCAGATCTTGGTTTAATTAATAGGCAAGTTAATAGAGCTATAGATCCTAAATGGATTCCACAAGCTGATGAGTTATTAATTCATCAATAATAAAATATGAAGGTGTTTTTTAGAAAAGGGATAGCCGCATTTTTGATAGAAAGCAATAGTAAGGTGGGTATAGCCTGTGACCAAAGGTAAGCGTAGTCTTGGAGAAAAAACTGATAGGCTGTCCGGGCAAGAAACCCAACCCCTGGATTCATCT
>PWWI01000203.1 GCA_003561535.1 Nitriliruptoraceae bacterium | reverse complement strand
GTGTGGACCTGGATCCGGCCCAGCGCGTGGGCGAGCGGGAGGAACACCAACGTCCGAGCGCCGGGCCCGAACAGCTCCGGGGCCTGCTCGACCGTCTGACGGACGTTGTGGCACAGGTTGCCGTGGGTCAGCTCGCAGCCCTTGGACTCCCCCGTCGTGCCGGAGGAGTAGATCAAGGTGGCCAGGTCCTGTGGGCCCAGCTCGGCGAGCCGTTGCTCGACGACATCGAGGTGGCTGGCACCGGCACCGGCATCGCCATCGGCAGCACCGGTGGTGGCGTGGGCACCATCGGCGGTGGCGTCGGTACCGCTGGCGGCCAGTTCATCCAGCCCGCCCTCGGCGATGACCAGCACCGGTGGCGGCTCGTGGTGGTCGCCCATGGCAGCGACGACCAGCTCACGTTGCTCGGGTGTCTCCACCACCACCATCACCGACCCCGAGTCGGTGAGGATGCGCTCGATCTGTGATGACGAGCTCGAGTCGTAGATGGGCACCGTGACGGCGGCAGCGGCGAGGATCCCGTGATCGGCCTCGACCCAGGCCGGGCTGGTCCGCGACAGCAGGGCGATGCGGTCACCGGGCCCGACCCCACGGGCGATCAGTCCCGCGGCGATCGCCCGGACCCGGTCCCGGAACCGCGCAGCGCTGACGGTGACCACCTCGCTGCCGTCCCGGATGGCCAGAAGCGGCCGGTCGGGCTGCCGCTCCGCCCAGTACCACAGGCGACTGAGCAGGTGAGGCGCGACCGGGCCGGTCAGCGGCGGCCCGGAGAGCGTGGTCGGTGGTGTCGGGTTCACAGCTCCTCGCGAGCCCACGCGGTCGCCAACGCATCCGCGTACTCGTTCCAGCGGTTGCCGGCGTGGGCCTTGATCCACACTAGCTCCAGCTCCGCGCGGGCTGTCAACCGCTGGTACAGCGGCCGGACCAGGTCCAGGTTCTCGACCGGACCGGTCTTGCGCCGCCATCCCCGCCGCTCCCAGCCCGCCGCCCACTCCGTCAGCGTGCGCACGGCGAGGTTGGAGTCGGTGTAGAGCCGGGCGGGGGTCCCCTCGGGCACCAGGTCGAGGGCAGCCATCAGCGCGCGGAGCTCCATCCGGTTGTTGGTGGTGTCGGGCTCGTGCCCGTGGTCCTCGGCGACCACCTCGCCGTCGATGACGTAGACCGCGCCCCACCCACCCGGGCCCGGGTTCGGGATGCAGGACCCGTCGGTGAACACGCCCGAGTCCGGACCGTCGTGGTAGCGCTCCAGCACCTGCGCGAGGGTCAGGTGCTGTTCGGCGCCGCCCTGGGAGCGCCGGCGGTCGTTGCCGCCGGCGGCGCGGCGGTCGTCGCCCGTCGCGCCGCGGTCCACGGCTGGGATGCCTCGCGACCCCTGGGCTGCGCCGCTGCGACCACTCCCCCGGTCACGACCGTTGCTCCCGCGGAAGCAGTCCGGGCAGCGTGACGGGGTCCACCCGGGGTAGCGCTCGAGAAGGGCGTCGGGCGGGGTGAAGGTCGCGCGGCACTCGGCGCAGGTGAGGGAGGGCACGCCCGGAGGTCAGGGCAGACGGCGCTCGGCCCTCGTCAGGCGGCTGCTGAACAGCTCCTTGGAGTAGCGGCCGGGCTGCCCGCGGTCGATGAGGAACTCGGCGGGATCCGCCTCGAGGTCGAACCCGACCGTCAACCCGCAGCGATCGCAGTGGTACTTGCCGAAGCCCCCCTGCAGACCGACGAGTCGTTGCCGGCCATCGCAGCGCGTGCAGGAACGGAACTCCGGGACCTCAGCGACGGCCGTGGAGCCTGCCCCTTGCGGGGTCATCATCTCATCCATGTCACCATGTTACCCGTCGGGTCCAACCATGCCGCATGTCCGGGTGACCACGGTGACAATGTCCCGCTCCCGACGGACGAACTCGAGCCGCAACCCGTGTGGTCCACGGCGGGGCCGTCCGAGGCGGCGCCAGAGCTCGGCCGGATCGGCGTCGACGCCGTGGAGCACGAGCTCGACCTCGGGCCGCTCGGTGCCAGCAGCCTGCCGCTGTCCAAGCCAACGGCGCAGCTCCTTGGGCCGGGCCGGCAGCACCGCCTCCACCGGGCGGGCCCGGTACCACGGTGAGGGTGGTGGGCTGACGTCGCAGGTGAGCAGCGCGCGATGAGCCGAGACCCGCCATGCACCGAGCTCCCGACCGAGGTCGTCGTGCACGCGGGCGCGCACCGCCGCCGGGACGGGCTCGATCAGCACGCTGCCGACCTCGTCCACCGGCAGGCGGGTGCGGGTGGCGGGACTGCCGAGCCGGCTCGCCACCACCTCGCCGTCCTGCAGCAGGGTGGCACGCGTGCGGCGGTGCGACCCCGGGCCTGCCGGCTGCGCTGGCGGCGCAGCGGCGGCAGCTCCGGTCGCAGCTCCGGTCGCATCTGCGGTCGCGCCTGCGGCCGCCGTGGCTGGGCGGCCGCCGTCGTTCGCGCCGAGCCAGACCGTGGCCTCGACCAGCGCGTCACCGAGCTGGACGTACTCCACCTCGAGGTCCTCGAGGTCGGCGGGCAGGTCGGGGTCGTCGAGGGCGACCCCCGGGGACAGCGCGAGCGCCCAGGCGCCGGTACGGAGGTGGGCCGCGAGCAGGGCCGGGACCGACGGCAGGTGGTCGGCCAGGCGCCGGACCCGCCGTCCATCGCGTCGACGCGACGGATCGGCGTGCACGACCGCGCCGGGTGCCAGCGGAAAGGTCAGCGCGTCGGCGTGGTGGGGCGTGACGGTGACCCCGGCGACCTCGGCGTTGTGGGCGAGCAGTACGAGGCGTGCGGGGTCGTCGTCCACCGCGCACACGGGCGCACCCGTCCCCGCGGCCGCCTGGGCCAGCGCGAGGGCGTCGCCCCCCACCCCCGCGCACAGGTCGACGATCGTGGCCGCGGCGGCCGGGCTCCGGCCCAGGGTGGCGACCAGCCGGGCGGCGCGGTGGGCGGACAGCGCCGGGTCGCTGGCCTGCTCCAGCGCCGCTCGGGTGAACAGCAGCTCCTCTGCCAGCGGCCACCGCTGCCGCGCCCGCCGGCGGGCAACCGCCGCCCCGAGCGCCGCTGATCGGCGTTCGGGGTGGCTCGTGCGCCGGCTCAGGTCGGTCGCGACCTTGAGCTCATCGGCACCGTCGTCGAGCTGGGTCGTCGCCGCCGCGACCGCTGCGAGCCCGGCCGTGCTGACCAGCCACCTCGCCGTCTCGACGTCGAGCTCCGCCACCGTCGGCCCTCCATTCGCCCCAGACTGACGCTACTGCGCGGCACGGTCGGGTTGCGCCCGCCCGACGTAGGTGCACCGGTGGCGCGAGGAGGTCACCGGTACCGTTGCGGACATGGACCTCCTACAGCTCGAGCTTCCCCTGGACCTCGTCGGGCCCGAACCGGTGCTGGTCGTCGCCTTCGACGGCTGGACGGACGCCGGTGAGGGCGGGACCGCCGCGGCCGACGCGCTGCGCGACGCCTTCCCGCCGGTCCGACTGGGCGCGTTCCCCTCCGACGACCTCTACGACTACCGCGACCGACGGCCCACCCTGGCGATCGACCGGGGCGTGCTGAGCCGGGCGGAGTGGCCCGAGGTGGTCGTGGAGCTCCTGTCCCCGCCGTCGGGTCCCCCGCTGCTGCTGGTCGGTGGCCCGGAGCCGGACTTCGCGTGGCGCACGCTGGCCGCTGATCTGGCCGAGTTGGCCGAGGCGACCGGCGCGACCCGCTACGTGGGGCTCGGCAGCGTGCCCGGGCCGATCCCCCACACCCGGCCCGTCCACCTGATCGCGACCTCCTCGGACCCCGAGCTGTTGGAACGGATCGGTCGCCCCCACGAGCAGGTGATCGTGCCGGCGTCCTGCCAGGTCGCCATCGAGGCGGAGCTGGCCGAGGCGGAGCTGGAGACGCTGGGGCTGTGGGTCCGGATCCCCCACTACGTCGCCGGCGAGTATCCCGAGGCCGCGCGCGCCCTGCTCGAGCAGCTCAGCTCCTACCTCGGGACCCCCGTGGACCTGAGCGAGTTCGACTCAGATATCGAGGACAACCGGGCGCGGCTCGACGTGGCCGCCCACGGGTCCGACGAGGTCAAGGAGCACGTCGCCCAGCTCGAGCGGCTCTACGACGCCGAGGCCGAGGCCGAGCGCCTGGCCACCGGTAGCGATCGGGCGCCGGACGGGCTCGGCTCACTCTCGGAGGACCAGGTCCCCTCGGCCGATGCGCTGGCCGCGGAGATCGAGCGGTTCCTCCAGGGACGCAAGGACTGACGCCGAGGTGGAGATCACGCTGACCACGGAGGCGGTGGACCTGGTCCGCCGCAAGGGCGGCACCGTCGCCCTGGACCTCGTGCGCGGGGTCGGGTGCGGCAAGCCCACCGAGGTGGTCGCCGACATGTTCCTCAAGGGCAAGGACCTCTCGAGCTACCTGCCTGCCGAGCAGGACGGGGTCACGGTGCTGGTCTCCCCCGCCATGAGTCGTTCGGAGGCGCAGGTGCAGGTCGACACCAAGGGCGCGGCCTTCTGGCGGACGCTGCAGGTGCGGACCGACGCCGCCGGTCGCGGGTCCGGGTCGAGCTGCTCCACCTGAGCCCCGCGGCGGGGCTGCGGGGTGCGGCTCTCGTGGCCTGCTGCGCGCCCATGGCCGGTGGGTTGGGGAGACGTGGCCTCGGTTGCCGGTGGCAGGGTTCCCCAACCCCGGGGGGGGTCGGGCGGGCGCGGTGGGTTGGGGAAACCTGGCCTCGGTTGCCGGTGGCAGGGTTCCCCAACCCCGGGGGGGTCGGGTGGGCGCGGTGGGTTGGGGAGACGTGGCCTCGGTTGCCGGTGGCAGGGTTCCCCAACCCCGCGGCCCCGGCCGGGTGGCAGGTGGCCGTGGGGCAGGTGGCCGGGTGGCAGGTGGCCGGGGGGCAGGTGGCCGGGTGGCTGGGGCCGTGGGGCAGGTGGCCGGGTGGCAGGGGGCCGGGCGGTCAGAGGCGGAAGTCGGTGTCGACCTGCGGCTCGTCGATGTCCATCTGGGCCTTCTGCAGCCGGCCCGACAGGTCCCAGTTCATGGACTGCCAGGTGGTCACCTGGTCGAGCACCCACACCCCCGACTGGCGGGCCCCGGTTCCGGAGCGGCCGTTACCGCCGAAGGGCAGGTGCGCCTCGGCGCCGGAGGTGGAGTTGTTGATGCTGACCATGCCGGCGGTCACCCCCTCGCGGAACCGGAAGGCGTGCTCCGCTCGGGTGGTGTAGATCGCGGCCGACAGGCCGTACCCGTGGCCGTTGGCCAGCGCCAACGCCTCGTCGAAGGACTCGAAGGTGACGACCGGCGCGATCGGCCCGAAGGTCTCTTCCTTGTAGAGCATGTCATCCGATGTCACTCCATCCACGATGACGGGGTGCTGGAAGATCCCGGCGTCGGGATCGCCCACGAACCCCTTCCGCGGGGAGGAAGAGGAGATCCGGCCGATCGCCGAGGAACCCGACACGCGGTGGTGGGCTTCGATGTGCTCGAGCCAGGACGCGAAGTTCGCGTCGAACCGGTCGCTGATCATCGGGCCGTAGAGCACGTCCTCGAAGGGGTCGCCGATCCGGGCGGCCTCGACCGCCGCGGTGAACCTCGTCAGGAACTCCTCGTGCACCGAGGCGTGGACCACGGTGATGCCCAGCGAGGTGCAGCGCTGGCCCGCGGTACCGAACCCGGAGAACAGCGCACCCTCGACCGCGAGGTCCAGCTGCGCGTCGGGCATCACGACCAGGGGGTTCTTGCCACCGAGCTCCAGGATGGGCGAGACCAGGTGCTCGCCGCACAGCGCGCCGATCCGGCGCCCCACCTTCGAGGACCCGGTGAACCCGACCTTGTCCACCGTCCCGGCGACCAGCGCCCGCTCCAGCCCGGTGGAGGTGGCGGGGCCGTCGGTCAGCACCAGCTGCACGGCACCGACGGGGATCCCGGCCGCCTGGATGCAGCGCACGAAGGCCGTCGCCGAGTGGGGTGCGTACTCCGCCGGCTTCCACACCACGGCGTTGCCAGCCAGCAGCGCCGGCACGAGGTACCAGGAGGGCACGGCCACGGGGAAGTTGCCGGCGGTGATCACCGCCATGGTCCCCACGGGCTTGCGGTAGGTGAACAGCTGCTTGTCCGGCATCTCGCTCGGCACCGTCATGCCGTACAGCCGCCGCCCCTCGGAGGCGAAGAAGATGCAGGTGTCGATGGCCTCCTGCACCTCCCCCAGCGCCTCGGCGTAGGGCTTCCCGATCTCCCGGGTGACGATGCGGGCCAGGGCCTGCTTGTTCTCCTCGAGGATCCGCGCCAGGCCGTGGATCGCCCCCCCGCGGATCGGTGCCGGGGTCGCGGCCCAGGCGGGCTGCGCCGCGCTGGCGAGCTCGCAGGCCCGGGTGAAGGTGCCGGCGTCGCCGAGGTGGACCCGTGCCACCTCGACGTCGAGGTGGGCCGGGTCTGCCAGGCTGACGGGGGCACCGTCGGCGGCCGCGGGCTGGCCGTCGAGCAGGGAGGTCAGGGTGGGGGCGGGGTCGTGGCTCGTCATGGGGCGCTCCTCTCGGGCGACGGGGTGGCAGCTCGGCCCCGGGGTCGCCGGGGCCGGCACCGCGTCAGCCGGTCACGTGGTCGATGACACGCTCGATGCGCGCCACAGCGTCCAGCAGCTCGTCGGTCGAGATGGTCAGCGGCGGCCGGAAGCGGATGCTGCGGACCCCGCACCCCAGCACGAACGCGTGCTCGTCGGTGAACAGGCGGCGGGTCACCTCGTCCCGCGTCGCCGTGTCGGGCAGGTCGATCGCGCAGAACAGGCCCCGGCCCCGGGCGCCGGTGACCGCCGGGTGTCTCTCGGCCAGGTCTTCGAGGCCGCCGCGCAGCACCTCGCCGAGGGCGGCGGCCCGCGGGATCAGGTGCTCGGCCTCGATGACCTCCAGCATCAGCGTGGCCCGGACCATGTCGACCAGTCCCCCGCCGAAGGTCGAGTTGATCCGCGACGAGGTGTCGAACACGTGGCCCTCGACCTCATCCAGTCGACCGCCGGCCATGATCCCGCAGACGTGGGTCTTCTTGCCGAAGGCGACCACATCGGGTTCGACGTCGAGCTGCTGGTAGGCCCAGGCGGTGCCGGTCATCCCGACCCCGGTCTGGACCTCGTCGAGGACGAACAGGGCGTCGTGAGCGTGGGTGATGGCCTGCAGCTCCCGCAGGAACCGTGCCGAGAGGTGGCGGTCCCCGCCCTCGCCCTGGATCGGCTCGAGGATCGTGCAGGCGATGTCGTGGGGGTTGGCCGCGAAGGCGGCGGCCGCCTGCTCCAGCGCCCGGTCCTCGGCGGCCCGGTTCGCCGCGGTGTGGTCCGCCAGCGGGTGCTGCAGCACGGGCGTGTCGATCCGCGGCCAGGGGAAGGTGGGGAACCTCGCCGTCTTGTTCGGATCGGTGTTGGTCAGGCTCATCGTGTAGCCGGTGCGTCCGTGGAAGGCGCCGGTGAGGTGCAGGGCCTGCATGCCGAGCTCGGGGTTGCGGCCCTCGGCCTCGTTGCGCCGGCTCTTCCAGTCGAAGGCCGTCTTGAGCGCGTTCTCCACCGCCAGCGCGCCGCCCTCGATCAGGAACAGGTAGGGCAGCCGGGGGTCGCCGAGCACCCGCTGGAACGTCGCCACGAAGTCGCCGAGCTCGCGGGTGTAGACGTCGGAGTTGGAGGGCTTGTGGGTCGCGGCCCGGGCGAGCCGGGCCTGGGCGGCGGGGGTGGTCAGCACCGGGTGGTTCATGCCGAGGGCGTTGGAGGCGAAGAAGGTGAACAGGTCGAGGTAGCCCTGCCCGGTCCGCTGGTCGACCAGGCTCGCCCCTCGGCTGCGGTCCAGGTCCAGGACGAAGTCGTAGCCGTCCACCAGCAGGTGGTTGCTCAGCTGGGCGAGCAGGTCGTCGCCGACCGCGTCCGTGAGGCTCATCTGGTCCCTCCTGTCCACCGGGCGCACCCTCGTCGGGCCCGCGAACGGGCGCGCCATCGCCCGGCCCGATGCCAGCCGCGACCGGCGGCACCGTCGGCCGCAACCTAGAGCCCCGACCCGCTGCGGCGCAGGAGGCGGAGGACCCTCGACCGATAGGCGCACAGCCCTGCCGGAGGTCACCGGCCGGTTACCCTCCGGCGCGCCGTCCTGCTGCCCCACCGCCACCCCACGAGCCATCGGAGCTTGTTGTGCGGATCGCCGTGACCGGGTCCATCGCGACCGACTACCTGATGACCTTCCCGGGACGGTTCGCCGAGCAGTTGGTCCCCGACCAGCTCGACCGGGTGAGCCTGTCCTTCCTGGTCGACGAGCTGGAGGTCCGTCGCGGCGGGGTCGCGGCCAACATCTCGTTCGGGCTGGCGCAGCTCGGGCTGACGCCGGTGCTGGTCGGCGCCGTGGGGCAGGACTTCGACGGCGACTACCGCGCCTGGCTGTCGCGCCACGGGGTCGACACCTCCGGGGTGCACGTCTCGGAGCTGAAGCACACCGCGCGGTTCCTGTGCACCACCGACCAGGACCAGAACCAGATGGCCTCCTTCTACACCGGTGCGATGGAGGAGGCCCGGTTCATCGAGCTGGCACCCCTGGCCGAGCGCCACGGTGCCCTCGACCTGGTCGTGATCTCCCCCAACGACCCCGAGGCGATGCTGCGCCACACCGTCGAGTGCCGCCAGCTCGGACTGCGGTTCATGGCCGATCCCGGGCAGCAGCTCGCGCGGATGGACGGCGCCCAGGTCCGCAAGCTCGTCGACGGCGCCCGCTACCTCATCACCAACGACTACGAGAAGGCGCTGCTGGAGACCAAGACCGGCTGGTCCAACGACGAGGTGCTGGACCGCGTCGACACCCGGATCACCACGCTCGGTCCGAAGGGTTCGGTGATCGAGACCTCCGACGGCGCCTGCATCGAGGTGCCGGCCGCGCCGGAGCAGCGCCGGGAGGACCCGACCGGGGTCGGCGACGCCTTCCGGGCCGGGCTGCTGGCGGGGCTGTCGTGGCAGGTGTCGCTGGAACGCGCGGCCCAGATCGGCTCGATGGTCGCGACCTACGTCCTCGAGCACGTCGGTACTCAGGAGTACGGCCTCGAGCCCGAGGGTTTCCTCGACCGGCTCGGCAGGGTCTACGGCGAGGTGGCCGCGGCGGAGGTGGCGCCGCACCTCGGCGGCTGATCCGACGACCTCCCCCAGGTCGGCCCAGGCCCGCGGAAAGGAGCTTGAGTCGACCGCCCGCAGTGTCGATACCTCGTGGCATGGAGCCGCTCGTCAGCCGTGAGCCGCCCGCCACCTCGTGGCGGGTGCCGGCCAGCCCCGGTCCCCTGGTGGCGGTGCTCATGGGCCTGACGGTGGTCCTGCACGCACTGCTCGCCGGGGACGGGCCCGGGCGCACGGCGCTGTTCGGGGTGGGCGCCGCCCTCACCGTGGTGGCCGGCGTCGTCGTGCTGCTGCAGCCCGGTCAGCGCTCGTCGAGCCCGCCCATCTCGGGCCGGTTCGCCCCCTCCCGGTCCCTGTGGGGCCCCGTGCTCGCCCTGACCGCTGCGACCGCGGTGTGGCTCGACGGGGGTGCGACCAGCCCGCTCGTCCTGCTGTTCCCGCTCGTCGCCGTCTTCGGCGTGGTCGCCACCTCGCCGGTGGTCGCGGGCTCGATGACGGCAGGAGTCCTGGTCGCCTACGGCACGGTCACGCTCCTCGGCGGCTCGCCGTGGAGCGTGACCGTCACCGGGCTGTTGCTGCTGGCCGCCGTCGCCGGTGTGGCCAGGTTCGGGTCGCTGCGCCCTCTCGGTGCCCGCCAGCAACTGGCGGCCATCACGGCCGCACCCCAGCCGCTGGAGCACACCGACGTCCTCACGGGTGCCCTCAACCACCAGGGGTTGCACGAGCGGCTCACCGGCGTGATCGCCGCCGCTGGACCCAGCGACCCCCTGGCGGCCCTGGTCATCGACCTCGACGGGTTCAAGCGGCTCAACCACGAGCTCGGGTACCACGTCGGCGACGACGTGCTCCGGTCGGTGGTCGCATCGCTACGCGACATCTTCCGACCGGACGACCTCATCAGCCGGCCTGGCGGGGACGTGTTCGTCGTCGTGCTGACCGGGGTGCCCTTCGCCGTGGCCCACGGGGCCGCGGAACGGGTGCACGACCGGCTGGCCGCCGCTGGCCTGGCCGTCACGGTCAGCATCGGGGTCGGATGGACGGCGGGTTCGATCCTCCCGCGTGAACTGCTGGAGCGGGCCGAGGAGGCGCTGGGTGCGGCCAAGGCCGCGGGCCGCGCCTGCACCCGCCTGGTCGACGCCGGGAAGACCGGTGTGCAGGCGGTACCGATCGGCTCAGGTGGCCGGCAGGTGCGAGACGATGTGGTCGACGCAGGCGGTGTAGGCCTCGAGATCAGCCTGGTCGACCGCCGGGAACATGCCGACCCGTAGCTGGTTGCGGCCGAGCTTGCGGTAGGGCTCGGGGTCGAGGATCCCGTGGGCCCGCAGCACCGCGGTGACCTGCTCAGAGGGGACGTCGTCCTCGAGGTCGATCGTGGCGACCACCAGCGACCGGGCCTGTGACTCGGCGACGAAGGGGCGGGCCCAGGCCCGCGAGTCGGCCCAGTCGTACAGCACCGCAGCCTTGTCCCGCTGGGCGGCGACGACCCCGTCGAGGTCGCCGAAGGTCGCCAGCATCCAGTCCACCTGCTCCGCGGCCAGGAAGATCGTGGACACCGACGGGGTGTTGTAGGTCTGCTGCTTGCGGCTGTTGTCGAGCGCGGTCGCGAGGTCGAGGAAGGTCGGGATGTAGCGTCCCGACGCCCCGATCCGTTCGATCCGCTCGATGGCCGCCGGCGACAGCAACGCGACGGTGAGCCCGCCCTCGGCAGCGAACCCCTTCTGGAGACTGAAGTAGTAGACGTCGGTGGCGGTGAGGTCCACGGGGAGCCCGCCAGCGCCGGAGGTCGCGTCGACCAGGACCAGGGCATCGTCGATCCGCACGGGATCCTGCATCACTCCCGTCGAGGTCTCGTTGTGGGTGAAGGCCTGGACGTCACACCCTGCAGCCGGGGTGGCCTCGGGGCGGGTGCCGGGCGCCGACGTGACGACGTCGGGCTCCTCGAGCCACGGCGCCGCAGCGGTGGCCGCCGCGAACTTGCCGCTGAACTCGCCGAAGGCGTAGTGGCGGGCCCGCCGTTCCACCAACGCGAAGGCGGCGGATTCCCAGAACGCCGTCGCCCCGCCGACGGTGACGAGCACCTCGTAGCCGTCGGGCAGGCCGAACAGCTGCGCGACCCCCTCCCGGAGCCGTTGGACCTCGGCGCGGACCCGGGGCTGGCGGTGGGAGGTGCCGAGCAACTCCTCGGCGACGTCGGCGAGCCGCTGGACCGCCTCCGGACGCACCTTGCTCGGTCCGCAGCCGAACCGGCCGTCGCGTGGGAGCAGTTCGCTGGGGATGCGCAGATCGGACGCGGACATGGGCCTGACTCCGGGAGCGTGGGTAGGGGTTGTGAAGGGGTGACGTCCAGCAGTCAAGCGGCCCGAGGCGTGGGTGGCGAACCGATGGGGACCTTCGGCCTCACCGGGGCACCAGGGGCCCCGCGCTACGCTCTTCGGTTGGTGCGGCCAGCCCCGGAGCCGCGCGTGGCAGCGAGCCTGCCCACCACCGAGACAATCGAGCACATCGTGTCACTGGCCCGTCGTATCCGCGAGATGGAAGCGTCACCGACCCAGGCGGTGGACGCCAAGGCCAAGGCGCTCAAAGCCGCCGGCGAACCGGTCATCGGCTTCGGCGCCGGCGAGCCCGACTTCCCCACGCCCCCCCACATCGTCGCCGCCGCCCAGCGGGCGGCCGAGCTGCCGGCCTCCCACCGCTATACCCCGGCCGCGGGCCAGCCGGTGCTGCGGGAAGCGATCGCCGAGCTGACCTCGAGGACCGCGGGGCGCACGATCTCCGCCGCCGAGGTGGTGCTGGCCAACGGTGGCAAGCACGCGCTGTACAACATCTTCATGACCCTGCTCGACGAGGGTGACGAGGTCATCGTCCCCGCCCCGTACTGGGTCAGCTACCCGGAGCAGATCAAGCTCGCCGGCGGGGTCCCCGTGGTGGTCCCCACCACCGGGGAGGCCGGCTTCCAGGCCACCATCGACCAGCTCGAGCAGGCCCGCACCGAGCGGACCAAGGCGCTGGTGTTCGTCTCCCCGTCCAACCCGACGGGGGCGGTCTACCCGCCGGAGGCCACCGCCGAGATCGGGAACTGGGCCGCGGAGCACGGGATCTGGGTCATCACCGACGAGATCTACGACCGGCTGGTCTACGGCGACACCGTGTTCACCTCCCTGCCGGCGGTCGCCCCCGACGCGG
>PWWI01000034.1 GCA_003561535.1 Nitriliruptoraceae bacterium | reverse complement strand
TGGCCATCACCGGCGACCACTCGGCTCCCACCCAGCTCCAGGCGCACTCCTGGCACCCCGTGCCGACGCTGATCTGGGGTGAGAAGGTCGGCCGCGACGACGTGCGCAGCTTCGGTGAACGTGCCTGTGCCACCGGCATCCTCGGCCATCTGCGGACCCAGGACCTGATGCCTCTGCTGCTCGCTTCCGCCGGGCGGCTCGAGAAGTACGGGGCATGAGCCCCGGCAGCCGCGCTCAGCCCGTCATGTCGACCCGGGGTCGCAGCTCCTCGACCTGCTGACGTGCGAAGAGCTCCGTCCCCGGTGTGAGCACCGACGCCGCCGCAGCGGCGACCCCCCACGCGCAGGCCTCGGCCGGAGCGTCTCCCTGTGCCAGGCGGAAGACGGTGGCACCGACGAGACTGTCGCCAGCGCCCGCGTCGCTCACGGCCTCCCTCGGCAGCGGTGGGGTCCGCAGTTCGACGTGTCCCTCGTCGGTGGAGCACAGCGCGCCCCGGTCACCGAGCGTCGTGATGGCCACCTCGGTCGCGCCGTCGGAGAGCAGGCGCTCGTTCGCCTCCCTCGCGTCGTCGAAGGTCTCGGCGGTCCGGCCGATGAGCGTGGCGACCTCGCGTCGGTTGGGCTTGGTGAGGTACAGGCCCCGACCGAGGGCGGCTTCGAGGGCCGGCCCGGAGGTGTCGAGGAGGACCCGCGCCCCCCGCTCGGTGGCTCGCCGTGCCGCCTCGCCGTAGAGGTCGACGGGTGGGCCATCGGGGAGGCTGCCGCTCAGCACGACGTACGACCCGGGTGTGAGGTCCGCGAGCAGCGCGGACAGACAGCGCTCTGCCTCGTCCTCGGACAGCCGGGGCCCGCTGGGTACGACGTGGTAGGTGCCATGGTTCTGCTCGACGACCAGGACGACCGCCTCCCTGGTCTCCTCACTGATGTCCACACTGGTGTGGTCGAGCCCCTCCTCGTCGAGCAGTCGGCCGAGGCGCCGACCGATCTCGCCCCCGCCGGTGTGGACGGCCAGGGCGGCGCCCCCCAGTTCGACGACCGCTCGCGCGACGTTGATGCCGCCACCCCCGCCGGTCACGCTGCGCGTGCGAGCGCGGCTCTTGCCGCCGTCCTGGAGGTCGTCGAGCTGCCAGGTGATATCCACCGTCGGGTTCAGGGTCAGGGTCCGGATCGATGACATGGAGGTGCCTCCTGTCAGAGGGCCGGTGGGGTGGCGCGCGGCAGGGAGGTCGCCCTCAGCCGCGTTCCGCCTCCTCATCGCTGAGCAGGCGCCGGGGGGAGGCGTCCTCTGCCTCGCGCTCCGCGTCGAGGACGTTGTCGCCCTGGGACTCCGGCAGCTCCTCCGGGTCCGGCAGCGTGCCCACCTCGCGGTCCATGGTCGGTTCCACCACCTCGTCGGGATCCACGTCTTCCGGCTCGAGGAGGTCGTCGCGTTCGGGTTGGTCGTCGCGCTCCACCTCGAAGCTGGTGCTGGGTTCGCGGCGCTCGTCGGGCTCTGTGGTCACGCTCTGTCTCCTCGGGTGGGGGAGGTCCTCGGCGGAGACGGATCGGCCTGGGGACGGCCCGCCATCCGGCTCCGTGTCCAGCAGTGTGGGGCACTGACGCTGGCTCCTGCAGGCCGTTCGACCACCCTTCCGGCCGGTGCTCCCCCTCCGGACGGACGTCCTGCGGGTACGGGGAGCTTGGCATCATGGAGCGAGTGAGCGGACAGGGGACGCCGAGGTGGGACGCATACGCATCGGTGTGAAGCTCCTATGGATGTCAAGCGGCCATGTGGGTGGTGTTGGTCTCGGTGAGCCAGGCGTGGATGCGGGTCTGGAGGTTGGGGTTGCGGGTGATGCCGCGCTCGATGCGTGAGAGGCGCTGAACGGTGATGTCGAAGGGCTCGGCTACGAGGCGCATGGGCAGTCCGGCTTGCTGGCGGAGGCGGCGCAGTTCGGCGCCGCGGGGCGCGAGTGGGAGTGGGCGGGTCAGGGCCCGGTGGACCTCCCGGGCGACGTAGCGTTTGAGGCAGCGGGTGATCTCCCGGTCGGAGAGGCCCTCGGCGGTGCGTCGTGCGACGTAGGCGCGGGTGCGCTCGTCGTAGAGGCGTCGGACCATCACGATCTGCCACAGGGCGTGGTTGGCGGAGCGGTCGCCGCCACGGTTGAGGCGGTGCCGGGTGGTCTTGCCCGAGGAGGCCCGGATGGGTGCGACGCCGCACAGGTGCGCGAACGCGGCCTCGGAGTGGATCCGTTCGGGGTTGTCGCCGACAGCGACCAGCAGCCGGGCTGCGGTGTGCACGCCGACTCCGACGAGGTCACGCAGCCCTGGGGCGGCCTGCTCGGTGAGCTCGTCGAGCTCGGCCTCGATCCGGGTGGCCTGCTCGTCGAGCAGGTGGATGCGGCGGGCCAGTTCGCGCAGCGCCTGGCGGGTCGCGCGGGCTGCTGTGTCGTCGCCGTCACGGTCGCGCCACCGCCGGGCACGCTCGATGCGCTGCTGTGGCGGCTGCTGCTGCAGATCAGCGCGGATGTCGGCGGGTGCGGATACCACGAGTGCCTGGAACCGGTTGGTTGCTGCGGTGCGGTCTCTGACCGCGGAGCGGTAGACGATCTGGAGCACCCGGATCGCCTCGATGATCCCGTCACGGGACTTCGGGGTGCCCTTCGCACGGCCGGAGAGCACGGCGCGTGCGGCCGCCTCGGCATCGACCGGGTCGGACTTGCCTTGCAGCCGTCGGGCCGCCCGATCAGGCCGGTCCACCTCGACCAGGCGTACGCCCTCGGCCGCGAGGAACCGTGCCAGCCCCGCACCGTAGGTGCCGGTGCCCTCGATGCCGACGGCATCGAGCAGCCCGAAGCTCAGCAGCCAGGCCAGCAGCTGCACGTAGCCGGCAGGGGTCGTCTCGAACTCTGCGGTGCCCAGCAGCCGGTGGCTGGTCGTGCACACCGCCGCTGCGACGTGGACGTCGGCATGGGTGTCCACCCCGCCCGTGACGTGGACGGGCGGGTCTGTCATCCTGTTCATGTGGTCTCCGGTGGTCGCATCATCGGAGGCACCGGACCAGGCGGGGACAAGACTGCCAGGTGTCTGCTGCAACAGGCTCCTATGAGGTCACGTCGCCAGGTTCGGCACCGGTACCGGTGGCTCCGCCGTGGGGGCCGACACTTCACACGCAGGACAGCTTCACAGCGTCGGTCAGGCTGTGAGTCAGGCCCTCGAGCGGAGCCACCGGACCGGAGTCTCCACCACTCAAACGGTGGCAGTGACATCGTGGCAGTCGGG
>PWWI01000082.1 GCA_003561535.1 Nitriliruptoraceae bacterium | reverse complement strand
CGGTCAGGGTCAGCACGGCGATGATGACCGTGCCGGTCCCGGCTCCGGGCATGACGATGGCGTCGAAGGCGACCCCGTTGCGCGCCAGCGTCACCAGCCCCGTGGACTGCAGCAGTGCCAGGCCGACGGTGCCGTACCGGGTGTACTGGGTGATCTTGCGACGACCCTGCTCACCCTCCCGTTTGAGCTCCTCGAGCTTGGGGATCACCACGGCCAGCAACTGCATGATGATGCTGGCGGTGATGTAGGGCATGATCCCCAAGGCGAAGATCGCCATCTGCTGCAGGGCGCCGCCGGAGAACACGTTGATGATGCCGACGATGGCCCCGGCCTGCTGACCACCGGTGGCCTCACGTAGGATCCCGAGATCGACTCCGGGCACCGGGATCCAGCCGCCGATGCGGTAGATGGCGATGATGCCCAACGTGAACAGCAGCTTGCGCCGCAGGTCGGGGATCTTGAAGGCGTTGACGAACGCGCGGAGCATGGGGTCCTCGGGGCGTCGTGATCGACGATGCTAGCGGGTCGGGCCCCGCACGACCTCGCGCGACGTGCGCGAACCGAGCGGGGCCCGAGGGAGAGGTGCTGTGGTGCTCAGGCGACGGTGCCACCGGCGGCGATGACCTTCTCCCGCGCGGTGGCGGTGATGGCATCGACGTCGACGGTGAGCGCCTTGGTCAGCTCGCCGTGCCCGAGGACCTTCACCGGACGCTTCTTCCTCACCAGCCCCTTGCTGGTCAGCGACTCGACCGTGACCTCGTCGCCGGCCTCGAACGCGTCCTCGAGGCGCGCCACGTTGATGACCGCGTAGACGACCTTGTTGGGGTTGTTGAAGCCGGGCAGCTTGGGTTGACGTCGCACGAGCGGCACCTGGCCGCCCTCGAAGTTCTCCGGGACGCTGCCCCGGGCGCCCGTGCCCTTGGTCCCGCGACCGGCGGTCTTGCCACCACGGCCGCGGTCGCCCCGGGCGACCCGCTTACGGTCGGTCTTGGCGCCCTCGGCTGGCTTGAGGTGGTGCAGTTTGATCGTCACGACGGAACCTCCTCGGTGCTGTCGGAGTCGACCTCCTCGAAGGTCACCAGGTGCGGGACCTTGCGCAGCATCCCGCGGATCTCGGGGCGGTCCGGCTGCACGACCGTGTGCCGGATGCGCTTGAGGCCGAGGGAGGCCACGGTGGCGCGCTGGTCAGCAGGACGGCCGATCAGCGAGCGGGTCTGGGTGATCCTCAGGTGGGTCGCCATCACTGACCTCCACCGCGCATCGTCTCGAGCATCGCCTTCGGCGCGACGTCCTCGATCGCCTTGTCACGCAGGGCGGCGATGTCATGCGCCGAGCGCTGGGACTGCAGCCCCGCGACCGTGGCGTGGACGACGTTGATCGGGTTCGCGGTACCGAGCGACTTGGCCAGCAGATCCTGGATCCCCGCCGCCTCGATCACGGCGCGGACCGGTCCACCGGCGATGACCCCGGTACCGGGCGCGGCCGGCTTCAGCATGACGCGGCCGGCTCCGGCGCGACCCACCACGGGGTGCACGATGGTGTTGCCGACCATGGGCACCTTGAAGAAGTTCTTCTTCGCCTCCTCGACGCCCTTCTGGATGGCCGACTGCACCTCCTTGGCCTTGCCGTGACCGACGCCGACCATCCCCTTGCCGTCACCGACGACGACCAGGGCGGTGAACTGGAACCGCCGGCCACCCTTGACGACCTTGGCGACCCGGTTGATGGAGACGACGCGCTCGTCGTACTGCTCGCGATCCTGCCCGCGACCACCGCCGCGCTTGTCGTCGCGACCACGCCCGCCGCGCCCAGGTCCGCCGGAGCGGTTGTTGGCTGCCATGTTGCTACTCCTTGTGGTCCGCCCTCGGAGGGCGGCACCGTCAGAACTCGAGTCCGGCCTCGCGGGCACCGTCTGCCAGCGCAGCGACGCGGCCGGCGTACCGGTTCCCGCCCCGGTCGAACACGCAGGTGGTGATGCCCGCCGCCGTGGCGCGCTCACCGATCGCGGTTCCGACCTGCCGGGCGACACCGGTCTTGCCGTCATCACCCTTGGTGACACCGCCCTCCAGGGAGGAGGCCGCGGCCAGGGTGTGACCGGCGACGTCGTCGATCAGCTGGGCGTAGATGTGGTCGTTGCTGCGGTACACCGACAGGCGCGGCTTGGCCGCCGTGCCGGTGATGCGCTTACGGGCACGCAGCTGCCGGGAACGGCGGGCGACGCGCTTCTTGCTCGGGTCCATCGCTGTGCTCCTCGTACGTGCCACCCCTACCGGCCGTGCCTGGTGCACGGCCGCTGGGCGGCCACGAGCCCGCTGCTCTCGCGGGCGGCGGCACCGGGACGGCACCGCTGGATGGTCGGGGACGGGATGTCGGGGTCCGGCTCGCTTCTATCAGCGACCGGCGGCCTTGCCGGCTTTGCGGCGGATGACCTCACCCTCGTACTTGATGCCCTTGCCCTTGTAGGGCTCCGGCGGTCGGACCTTGCGGATGTTGGCGGCGACTTGGCCGACGAGCACCTTGTCGATGCCGCTGACCTCGACCCGGGTCGGGATGGGCACCTTGAAGGAGATCCCCTCTGGCGCCTCGATCACCACCGGGTGCGAGAAGCCGACCTGGAGCTCGAGGTCCGAGCCCTTCGGGGCCGCGCGGTAGCCGACCCCCACCAACTCGAGCGCCTTGGCGTAGCCCTCGGTGACGCCGGTGATCATGTTGGCGACGAGGGTACGGACCAGACCCCACCGCGCACGCTCATCGCGCGATGCGCCGGTGGGAGCGACCACGATCGCCCCGTCCTCGTCGCGTGAGAGCACGACGCCTTCGGGCATGGTCTGGGACAACTCGCCCTTCGGTCCCTTGACACGGACGGTCAGACCATCGAGGTCGACCTCCACGCCGCTGGGCACGGGGACGGGCAGCTTTCCGATGCGTGACATGGTGGCTCCTGAACTACCAGACGTAGGCGAGGACCTCGCCGCCACGGCCGTCCTTGCGGGCGGTGCGGTCGGTCATGAGGCCGGCGTTGGTGGACAGGATCGCAACGCCGAGTCCGCCGAGGACCCGGGGGATCTCGTCACGCTTGACGTAGACGCGCAGTCCAGGCTTGGAGATGCGACGCAGCCCTGCGACCACGCGTTCACGGTTCGGCCCGTACTTCATGGTGATCGTCAGCGTCGGCTGCGGCTCGGTCTCCTCCACGCTCCACCCGGTGATGTAGCCCTCCTGCTCGAGGATCCTGGCGATGTTCACCTTGATCTTCGACGACGGCATCGAGGTGGTCT
>PWWI01000229.1 GCA_003561535.1 Nitriliruptoraceae bacterium | reverse complement strand
CATCGTCCGGCCGCCAAGATCCACCACGCGTGTCGCCGGCCCGGCGAGCTCGCGGAGCTCCGAGGCCTGCCCCACCGCGACGATGCGCTCACCCGCGGTCGCGACGGCGTCCGCACGCGGGCTGGCATCATCCATGGTGACCACGTTGCCGTGGAGGTAGAGGGTGTCGATCTCCTGTTTCGCAGGCACTGCGTCTCTCCTTGACGGTTCCCCGTCACCTACCGGGGCGATCAGGCTGGCTTGGTGTGCTCGTTCGCGCGGACGACGCGACGGTCATCCGGGCCGCTGTTCCGGGTGGTCGATGTGCGGCAGCGTGGGGACCGAGGCGAGCAGGCGGCGCGTGTAGGGGTCGGTGGCGCGATCGACCGACAGGTCCGCGGCGTCGAGTTCCTCGACCACCTTGCCCGCGTTCATCACGGCGATGCGATCGCACATGAGCTGGACGACACCGATGTCGTGGGAGATGAAGACGTAGGCCACGCCCTGTCGTTCCCTGAGCTCGTTCATCAACGCGAGGATCTGCGCCTGAACGGAGACGTCGAGGGCCGCCACCGGCTCGTCACAGATGATGAGCTCGGGCTCCGCCGCCATCGCCCGCGCGATGGAGACCCGCTGACGTTGGCCACCCGAGAGCTCCTCGGGGGGTGCCTGCGCGAGCGACGGCGCGAGACCGACACCTTCGAGCAGTTCGGCCACCCGTGTCCGGGTCTGCGAGGGCGAGAACCCGCGCCAGAACACCAGCGGCTCGCCCACGATGGTCCCGACGTCCATGGCGGGATTGAGGGACTCGTACGGGTCCTGGAAGATCATCTGGACCCGCTTCCAGATCTCACGGTCCACACGCCCTCGGCGGTAGATGGCGCGTCCGTCGAACTCGGCGCGGCCCTCGTCGTGGGGCAGCAGTCCGGACAGGATCTTGGCCATGGTGGACTTGCCGGAGCCGGTCTCGCCGACGATGCCCAACGACTCACCGCGGCGAACGCGCAGCGAGACCCGATCGACCGCCAGTGGGTCCTTTCTCCCGTAGCGCTTGACGACGTCCTCGGCGACCACCATCACGTCGCTGCCCATGGCTCCCACCCTTTCGTCGCCCGTCCCGCGCGGTCCCGTACCACCTCGCCAGCTGGCCTGCGGAGTGCCGCCGACCGAAGGAGGACGATCGCTGCACGGTCGTTCACGCCCCGGCCACGTCTGGATCCGCTGGCGCCGGGAGCTGCTGCGTGTGCTCCAGCGTCTCCATCTCCATCCATCGATGACACCGTGATCGCCGATCCGCCGAGGCCTGCTCGAGCGGGGGCGGCGTCGCCGAGCAGACCTCGATGGCATGTCGGCAACGATCGACGAACCGGCAGGCCTCCCCCGCTTGCCCGGGGCCGGGCACCCGTCCGGGCAGGGGCTCGAGGACGCCGAGTTCGAGCGCCCGTGTCGGGATACACCGCAGCAGGCCGGAGACGTACGGGTGCAATGGCCGCGTGAGGACGTCCGTCGTCGGGCCCTCCTCGACGAGCTGTCCCGCGTACATGACCATGGTCCGCCGGCACGGGCCGCTCACCAGCCCCAGATCGTGGGAGATGAAGAGCACCGCCAGGTTCAACTCCTCCTGGAGGTTCTTCAGCAGCTCCATCACGCTCTTCTGCACGGTCACGTCGAGCGCGGTCGTCGGCTCGTCCGCCAGCAGCACGCTCGGCTTGCAGGCGATCGCCATCGCGATGACCACGCGTTGCCGCATCCCGCCGGAGCACTGGTAGGGGTAGAGCTTCGCGCTGCGTTCCGCAGATCGGATCTCCACCAGGTCCAACAGTTCGACCGCGCGCTGCCACGCCGCTCGCCGGGAGATACCAGGCGTGTGCTCGCGGACGGCCTCAGCGACCTGGTGCCCGATCCGCTGCGAGGGGTTCAGACTGGTCATGGGGTTCTGGAACACCATGGCCAGCTTGCGACTGCGGGCTCGGACCCGACGGTCCATCGTCGACGCCGTCACCGACTCGCCATCGATGCTGATGCTGCCGCTGAACTTGCGGATCGCCGGTGGCAACAGTCCCATGATGGCCAGCGCCGTCAGGCTCTTGCCCGAGCCGGACTCCCCGACGAGCCCGACCATCTCCCCCGGCGCGATCGAGAAGGAGACGTCCTCCACAACCGGGATGCTGTCCGGACCCGCCCCGATGTGCAGGTTCAGGTTCTCGACGCGGAGGGCCGCGTGCCCTGGCTCATTCGCCATGCTGCGCCTTGCTCTTGGTGCGAAGGAGATCGCCCGCCAGGTTGAAGGCGAGGATGAGCAGGACCAGCACACCCCCGGGCGCGAACACGAGCATCGGCTCCCTGGAGATGAGCGACATGGTCCCGTTCAGCAGGCTCCCGAGGCTCGGATCCGGTGGTTGGACCCCGACACCGAGGAAGCTGATGCCGGCCTCGACCATCAGGCCGAACCCGAACTGGAAACTCAACTGCACCACGGCCTGTTCGCGGACGTTGGGCAGGACGTAGCGCAGGATGATGCGGCGGTGCGAACACCCGGAGAGTCGCCCGGACTGCAGGAACGACGAGTTCGAGATCTTGAGGACCTCGGAACGGATCACGCGGTACAGGTGCGGTGCGAGGATGATCCCGAGCGTGACCATCGATCCGTAGATGCCGGTCTGGAGGGCAGCCTGGACCGCGAGCAGCATCACGAGCGCCGGCACGGTCATGATCACGTCGGAGGACCGGTTCAGGGCCGTCTCGATCCACCCCCGGCGGTACCCGGCGATGAGTGCCGCCGGGATCCCGATGATCCCGGCGACGCCGGCGGCGACCATGGCGGCGAGCAGGGTCGTACGCGCGCCCCACAGCGTCCGGGACAGCAGATCACGGCCGAGCTGGTCCGTGCCGAGCAGGTGCTCACTCGTCGGGCCGGTCAGGATCGCCTGGAGATCCTGTTCGAGCGGATCCTGGAGCGGCAGCCACGGAGCCAGGATCGCCGCGGCGCCGACGATGATCGCAGCGAACAGCACGAGCTTGACCGGGAGGCTGGCCGAACTGATCAGTACGGGTCGCCGGAACCGACCCGTCCCGCCGGCTTCACGGTCGGTGACCCGGTGCAACCCGCTCGGCAGCCAACTCATCGCGCTCTCCGCGTCGACGGGTTCAACCAGCCATAGGTGAGATCCACGAGCAGGTTGGCCAACAGGATGGTCGCGGCGAAGAGCACGACGAGGCCCTGGACCACCGGCAGGTCACGACCGGCCACCGCGCGCACGGTCAACTGGCCGATGCCCGGGATCGCGAAGACCTGCTCGACCAGGATCGCCCCGGTGATGACCCGGCTCATCTGGAGACCGATCACGGTCACGATCGGCAGTAACGCGTTACGTGCCGCGTGCTTGATGACGATCACCGGCTCGGAGAGGTGCTTGGCCCGAGCGGTGCGAACGTAGCCCGAGTCCATCTCCTTGATCATCGAGGATCGCAGGGTCCGTACCTGCTGCGCGAGGAGTCCGACCCCGAGCGTGACAGCCGGAAGGAGCATGAACCTGGCCCACTCCAGGGGCCCGGCACTGAACGGGCGGTACCCGGTCGCGGGCAGCCATCCCAGCCACACCGCGAAGATCGCCACGAGCACCATCCCCAGGAGGAAGTTCGGGATAGCGATCCCCAGGACGGCGCCGGTGGTCAGGAACCGGTCGAACCGACCTTCTGGCCGCAGCCCCGCCACGACCCCCACGGCCGTGGCCACGACGGTGGCGAAGACCAGCGCCGTCAGGCTCAACGAGATGGTGATCGGGAGGCTCTCACCGATCATCGCGATGACCGGTCGCCGCAGCGTGTAGGAGACGCCCAGGTCACCGGTGAGGGCACTGCCCAACCAATCGAGGTACTGCTCGAACAGAGGTCGATCGAACCCGAACTCCTGTCGGACCCGCTCGATGTCCTCCAGGGTCGCCTGGGAGCCCGCGACGGCGGTGGCCGGATCACCTACGAGGTACAACAACGCGAAGCTGCCGAAGGAGATGAGCAGCAGCGTGGCAGCGGACGACAGCAGCCAAGTCCCGATGGCTCGGGCCCGCAGCACGGATGGGCCGCCTCTGGAGCGATCTACGGTGCTTGCCGCCTCAGGCGGCTGCGTTGGCGCGGACAACGTCGCGCTCCTCTCCGTCAGCGTTCGCTCCGAGGTCCACCAGGTGGACCCGGGTCCGGATGGTCGCACTCCGACGCCGCCGGGGCGGCGCCTCGTGCACATCGGCCGATGTGGTCGTGCACGATGTACACGAGGCGCGCTCAGGTGGTCGTCAGTCCTGGACGGTCACTCCACGCAGGTTGAGGAGTCCCATGATTCCGGGAGCCTCGAAGCCCTGGACGCGCGGCTCCACTGCCCAGATCAGGTTCTCGCTCAGCGTTGGAACGTAGGTCACGTTCTCCATCACCAGCGATGACATGTCCTGGAAGATCTCTGCCCGAGCCTGCTCGTCGAGCTCGTTGCCGGCCGCTGCCAGCAGCTCCTCGAGCCCACCGTGATCGAAGCCGCCGGGGTTGGCCGGCGACGCTTCCCGGAACGCGAAGTTCATCCCGTAGGTGGGGTCCAGGAACGGACCTGTCGGCAGCGTCGCCACGTGCGCGTTCCCGGAGATGAACGCCCCGAAGAACTCGAGACCGGTCAGGGCCTGGACCTCGGCATCGAGCCCGACGTCCTGGAACATCTGCTGCGCGACCTCCGCCATCAGACTCCAACGGGCGTCCTCCGTGAAGGTGACGATGGTGAACGCGGCACCCTCCGCGCCCGCCTCACTCACGAGTGCCCGGGCCGCCTCGGGATCGAAGGTCGCGAACTCGTCGGGGTTGTCCGCATCGAAGAAGACGGAGTCGCTGGGGTAGGGCTGGGTGGCCGGCTCGCAGGCACCACCGAAGGCGGCCTCGCAGAGCGCCTCACGATCGATGGCCAGCGACATCGCCTGACGGACGCGGACGTCGTCCATCGGAGCCAACGACGTGTTGATCGGGAGCCCGTAGACGTTGTTCTGGTTCCTGATCTCGATCAGCTCGTAGTCGCCGCCGACGTCCTGCGCGAGCTCACCCGGGACGTTGGCGATGTCCAGCGTGCCGGCACGGAGCTCGTTGAGACGGGCGTCGTTCGGCAAGACGCGGATCGTGAGCTCCTCCACCCCCTGGCTCTCCGGGTCCCAGTAGTCCTCCCGCACGCGCATCACCCACTGCGTCGGATCCGACTGCTCCAGGACGAACATCCCGATACCAGCGGGGTCCGTACTGATGTCACGCCCCTCGGCGATCGCCTCCTGCGAGATCATCGCACCGGCCGGGCCAGCCAGCGTCAGTGGCAGCGATCCAACGCCGTCAGGCTTGCGGAGCCGGATCTCGAGGTCCGAGAGGGCCTCGACCGTGACGCCACCGACATCCAGCGCGGTCTGCGAGCCCTCCAGGGTCTGGCTGCGCTCGAAGTTGGCGGCGACACTCTCGGCGCTGAACGGCGCACCGTCGGAGAAGGTCACCCCTTCACGCAGCGTCATATCGAGGTAGGCACCCTCCTCGTCCTCGCCACCCTCCCACGAGGTGGCGAGCAGCGGCGCTGCTGCACCATCCGCGCCGACCTGGGTCAACCGGTCGTACAGCTGGTTGGTGAGCAGCGTGAAGCCGGCGCTCTGCAGGACGTCGGGATCCGCGGTGTTCAGGGTTAGGGAGGTCCCGACGACCAGCGACCCGCTCGGGCCGGCCGCGGCGCCGCTGTCCTCGCCCGAGTCCCCGTTGTCCCCACCTGAGTCCTCGGCGTCCTCCGAGGATGCAGCATCCTCTTCGTCCGTCGTCGAGCCACCGCAGCCGGCGAGGGCCACGGCGAAGACCAAGGCAGCCGTGGCGACCTGCCATGGCCGGGCCACGCGGCCCATGCGTGTACGTGACAACATCAGCGGTTCTCCCTTTGCGATCGTTGTGATCGTCGCTGTGATGGTTGCTCGGTGTCGTGTCGTGTCATGCCTCGTGCGCCGATGCTTGGACCGCCTACGCCGGCACCTCGGTGGCCAGCGGTGGCCGGTGCTGCGCCCAGGGCAGCGCCTGCTCGATGGCGCGGCTGGCCCGCAGCACGGTCGCTTCGTCGTTGCGCTTGCCGATGATGTGGAGCCCGACCGGCAGCCCGTCAACGAACCCACAGGGCACCGTCGCCGCCGTCAGGCCGGTGAAGTTGATCATCCCGGTGATCCCCAGCGCGCTGATGATCCAGTCGAAGTTCGAGAACAGTCCGGTATCCGGTGGATTGATCTTCGGAGCGGTCATCGTCACCGTGGGTGTCACGATCAGGTCGTACCGCTCGAACACCTGCCGGAACTGCTCGATCACCTCGAAACGGACCCGCAGCGCACGCGAGTACTCGACCGCCGTGACGTTGCGGAACTGCTCGAACTTGGGGTTGTCGACGGCGAACGACAGCAGCGGCCGCTTCCCCGGGTCCTCCAGGAGATGCCCCGACACCGAGTACTTGTCCACGCCCCGGATGATGTCGAAAGCGACGGTCGGGTCCGTCATGTGCAACTCGGGCACCTCGACGTGGGCGCCCAGGTCCGACTCGAACCGCAGCGCGGCAGCATGGGCCGCATCACGCACCGCAGGGTCGATGACCTTGGTCTCGTAGCCGTAGTCCTCGGCCCACGCGATCCGTAGGCCCGCGACACCCTTGTCGAGATCGGCGAGGTAGTCCGGCACGGGGTCCTGCATCGACGTCGGGTCCCGGGGGTCGGGGCCGGCCATCGCCTGGAGCATCGTCGCTGCATCCCGCACGTCACGGGTCATCGGCCCCGTCCCGGAGGTGAACAGCGTCCCACCGAACGCCCCGCCCCTGGGGACGCGACCATCACTGCCATGCAGACCGAACACCCCGCAGAACGCCGCCGGGACCCGGCCCGATCCGGAACCGTCGGTGCCCAGCGCCACCGGCACCAGCCCCGAGGCGACACTCACCGCCGAACCACCGCTCGACCCCCCGGAGGTGCGGTTGGTGTCCCAGGGGTTCACGCACTCGTCGGTGACACGGTTCTTCGTCCGCAGGTGCATGCCGAACTCGGGACAGTTCGTCTTGCCCAGGATCGTCGCGCCGGCGCGCCGGAGCCGCTCGACCTGCACCGAGTCCTCGGACGGCACGAAGTCCTCGTAGAGCAGGGAGCCGCCGGTCGAACGGATCCCCTCCGTCCAGATCTGGTCCTTCACCCCGACCAGCGCTCCGAACAGCGGCCCCACCGACTCGCCGCGCGACACCGCCTGCTCCGCCTGCTCGGCCTCCGCCAAGGAACGCTCACCAGCCACCGTGATGAAGGAGTTGACCTGTGGATCCAACCGCTCGATGCGCTCCAGCTGGTGCTCGGTCACCTCGACCGGCGACAACTCCTTGGCCAACACCTTCTCACGGACACGCCACGCCGGCAGCCACTCGATCTCATCCTGCCCCATCTGCACTCACCCTCACCTTCTCCGTACGCCCCAACCCGCTGCGCACCGTCGCTGTGTTCCGATCGTCGGACACCCCCATCCGGCATGGCGGAGGCGATAGCTGGCGTCTCAGACGGTGATGCGACGGCGACCGTCGTGCGGCCGCAATCGACCGCCACCCGAACCCCGGCGAACTCCACCGTCGGCCTATCTCCCACCCCTGGCCGTGACACGGCCAGGCTCCTCACGCGAACTTTACTGATTTAAACTCATAAAGCAAGCAGAGAAGCGCGCGCCTCTCGCCTGGAAGTGAGGCGACGATCTTCGGACGTGGCAGATCCTACCGTTCGGCAGCCGAAATTCGCCATTTTGGGCCTAAATCTGGCTTCAGCGAGCTTCGCCCCACTCAACGGCCAGCATGCACCATCCGCGCGAGCGACCTCGCCAGCGAACCGGGAGATCGGCCTTGCGAACTGAGCGCGGCTTTGACGTTGATGACGGATGAGTGCCACTTGGGCGCGTTCGTCCTCGCGGGACGGGCTGCTCTGCTCCGCGCCACGCACCGCTCACCCCCGATCACATGGTGACCGCTCGCACGAGGGCGGTGGCAGATGCACCGAACAGCGCGATGAAGACCAGGACGGCGTGCTGGCCCGCAAGCATGCGCTTGAAGACCCCGTTGCCGACCCACCAGCCGAGCGCGAGCGCTGGCGCCCCGACCAGCACCAGCTGCGCCACCTCCACCGTCAGTTGTCCGCTCACGGCGAAGACCGCGATGGCGAACAACTGCTGCAACGCGAAGGAGGCCTGCAGGTTGGCGCGGAAGCTGTCCGGCGACAGTCCCAGGCGCTGAAAGGAGAGCACGAGGGGTGGGCCGTTCATGCCGGTGGAGGACAAGAGCGCACCACTGGAGATGCACGCGGCAACGAAGTGCCTCGCTGGTGAGTTGGCGACGCGTTGACGACGCAGGAGCAGCAGCCCGGCCAGAACCGCCGTCGCCGTCCCGACGAGGACGAGCAGGAGACGCTCACCGAGCGACACGAGCGCCACCGCTCCGAGTGGCAGGCCGATCAACGTGTACCCGACGGTTCTGCGGACCAGCACCAGATCCACATGCTCACTGGTCCGTGTCCACGCACCGAGGTACAGCATCAAGCTGATCAGCACCACGGTGACAACGGCCGAACGAGGCCCGATCAGGACGCTCAACAGCGGAACGGCCACCAACGCGAAGCCGAAGCCGGTCATGGCATGCCACAGCGCGGCGAGCGAGGTCACCAGGACCATGGACACGAGCTGCGTCCCGAGCATGGTGTCTCCTAGGTGGTCCTGTCCCTGAGCTGCGGTGAACGGCGCCCGCCCCCGAGGCGGGGTCAGGGCCGATCCCGGCCCCGCACTCCTCCGGCGGGCCGAGACCCGTCGGCCCGGTCGAATGCCAGCAACGGGCGGAGACTGACGGCACCGAGCCTCACGCGGCGTGGTGCGTGACCCCATCCGCATCGCGGCTGGCGGCCACGAGCTCGCGCCGGCCGAGTTCGTCGAGGTGCGCGACCGTCTCGTTGACCGCCAGCATCCGGTTGAAGACGTCGAGCGTGCGGAAGTCCACCTCCCTGCGGGTCCAAGGCACGGCCCGAGCGACCTCGAACGCGGTGGACGCTCCGGCCTCCACGGCTGCCAGCATCTGCTTGAGTCGCGCCTCGTGGTGGCCGATCAGCTCGTCGATCCTGGCATGCATCGAAGGCCGGGAGGGCCCATGCGCCGGCAGCATGGCGAAGTCCGGGAGGCCGCGGACCATCGCGAGGGAGGCGAGGTAGTCGGTGAGTGCGGAGTCGGACGGGATGGTCTCGAACCCGATCGAGGGCGTGATGTGCGGCAGGAGGTGGTCGCCCGAGAACACCAGGCCTGCGGCGTGGTCGACGAAGACCACGTGGCCGCGGGTGTGACCTGGCGTGGCGAGCACCTCGAGGGTGCGGTTGCCCAACTCGACCACCTGGCGGTCCCGCAGCCAGGCATCCGGGAGGTGCCAGTGCAGCTCCGAGCGATCATCGCCACCTGCGGCTCTGGCCGCTTCGATCTCGGTCACGATCTCGATCGCACCCGCAGCCCGCAGCCGAGCGTTGAGCGGCGAATCGTCATGCCTCCCGGCCCGTGCGACGATGGACTCAAGGGATCCTCGCTCGCCGATGCCGAGCTCGACCCGTGCGCCGAGCAGGTGCCCGAGCTTGCTCGCGAGCTCGTAGTGGTCACGGTGCGCATGGGTGACGAGGAAACGCTCGATGCTGCCAAGGTCCAGGTCGAGCTGACCGAGCGCGGCCTCCAACGTCTCCTGGGACTCCGGCAGCGCCCATCCACCGTCGATCAGCGTCACACCGCCGGGGGTCGTGAGCGCGTAGACGTTCACGGCTCGAAGCCCGTCGCCCGGGAGCGGCAGGGGGATGCGGAAGGCGTTCGGAGCGACCTGCTCGACGCCCGGCTCCGACCAGCCGTGCCGGTCATCTGACATGCGGTGCCTCCTCACGGTGTTCACGACCGGCCCGGAGGGCCGCACCGTCCGATCCAGCACCCGGGCGGATGGTGGAAGCCGACCTCGGGCTGGCTGCGGTGGACGGACCGGGGCTGCCGATGATCAGCTCGTGCGGTCGAGCAGCGCCGCGCGACCGACCACCGAGTACCGCACCGCGGCCTCCAGCGGCATCTCCGCCGTCGCGTACATCACGCCCTTGGCCATGGCGAGTGCCTCGGGTCGGTGCTCGGCCATGAGCCTGGCACGTTCGAGGACCGACGGCAGCAGCTCCTCGGCCGTGAACACCTCGTTCACCAGCCCGATCTCCTCAGCCTTCCGCGGCTCGACGGGCACACCCGTGAACATGATCTGCTTGGCCCAGGCAGGCCCGACCGTCCGTGCCAGGCGGACCGACACCCCGCCCCCACCGATGTGGCCGAGGTTCTTGATGTGCAGGTCGGTGATGCGAGCGCTCTCGGCGGCGTAACGGATGTCGCACGCCAGCGCGAGCTCCAGGCCACCTGCGGTGCACACGCCGTCGATGGCCGCGATCGAGGGCGTCTGCATGGTCTCGAGCCGGCTGCACAGCGCGAGCAGGGGGGGCTTGAAGATCAGCTCGGGCATCATGATCGAGCGGACGTACTCGGCGAGGCCCTCGCGCGTGGTCGCCGGATCGACCATGACCGCCTTCTCCTTCAGATCCACCCCGGCGGAGAAGTTGCCCCGCCCGTCCGGACGCGGCGCACCACTGAAGACGATGACGTGCACCTCGTCGTCCTCCTCTGCAGCGTGGACGGCGTCCCACAGCTCGTTCTGCATCTGGAGGCTCAACGCGTTCAGGCGATCGGGGCGGTTCAACACGATGTGGGCGACACCGCGGTCCTTCTCGAAGATCAAGGTCTCGTAGCTCATCTGGACGTCTCCTGTTCGTTCACCGACCTCGCTAGCCGACGTGGTAGCCGCCGTTGACGCTGAGGATCTGTCCCGTGACGTGTCCCGACATCACCGGTGACGCGATCCCGACGATCACGTTGGCGACGTCGTCCGGGCGCCCGAACTTGCGCAGGGGGTAGAGCTTGAGGGCACGCTTCTCACGGTCCTCGAACGCCGCGGCCGCCTCGCCGCCCTGTGCGATGATGTCTGCTCGGTAGCGATCGTGACGCTCGGTGATGGTCCGGCCGGGCGAGACGCAGTTGACCCGGACCTGGGCCGGGCCGAGACCGATCGCCGCACTCTGGGTGAACCCGATGATCGCCGCCTTCACTGCGCTGTAGGTCGTCTCTCGCTGCTCTCCACGACGTGCTGAGTCCGAGGACAGGTTCACGATCGATCCCCCGCCGTTCTGGCGGAGGTGATCGCCGATGACCTTGCTGCAGTTCAGGGTGCCCTTGAGCGCGACGTCGATCAGACCGTCCCACTCCTCGGGATCCTCGTCCCAGAAGAACGGCGCCGTCGTCGAGGTCGGCAGCTTCGCCGCGTTGTTGACCAGCACGTCCAGTCGCCCGAAGGCTTCCAGGGCCTGGTCACGCAGTCGCTCCACCTCGGACATCGACGTCACATCGGGGCGGACGAAGATGGCCTCGCCCCCGGCCTCCACGATCTCCTGCGCCGCGGCGGGCACGTCGTCGTCGGCGCCGTCGCTGATGTCGGCGATGACGATCCTCGCGCCCTCCCGAGCGAACGCTTGCGCGGTCGCGCGGCCGATCCCGTTGGCGCCGCCGGTGATGACGACCACCTGGCCTGCTAGTCCGAGGTCCACTGCATCCTCCGTCTGTCCGTCTGTCTGTTGGTCGAGCGTGCTGGTGTGCTGTGCGGGTCGCGACGCGGGCTCAGCCGTCCTGGTCCGCGAGCCGCTCGCTCCGGAGCGAGCCGCTGATGTTGCCGCGGAAGGGCGAGAAGTCGGGCGCTCGCTTCTCGAGGAAGGCTTCCTTGCCCTCCTTGGCTTCGCCGCCGTCCTCGAAGAACTCCGGGTTGACCTCGTTGATGAAGCCGAGGGCGTCGACGTCACGGTGGTGGCTGTAGACCTCACGGAACAGCCGTTTGAGCAGGGCGAGGCTCGTCGGGGAGCGCTCGATCAACTCCTGGCACCACTCGTCGACCTTGTCGTCGAGCTCAGCGTGCGGGATGGAGACGTTGGCGAGACCCAACTCCACGGCCTCCGCACCCGAGTAGCGGTGACACAGCATCCACATCTCTTTGGCGCGCTTCAGACCGATGGTGTAGGCGGCCGTCTGCACGAAGTGTCCGGCGTTCGGAGCCGCGACCCTGGGGCCGTTCTGACCGAAGATGGCATGGTCGTCACAGGCGATCGTCAGGTCGCAGTGGTAGGCGAGGTGGTTGCCACCACCGATCGCGTACCCGCAGACCCGGGCGATGACCGGCTTGGTCGTGTCCTCGATGCCGCCGTGGCGGATGCCGAGGTGCTTGAACTCGCCCGGCTTCTGCTTCT
>PWWI01000076.1 GCA_003561535.1 Nitriliruptoraceae bacterium | reverse complement strand
GGGGGCGGACCGCGGGCTCGTGGACGCAGCGATGACTCGTGCGCACCGTGGGATCGCGGCACCGGGGGGTCGCGGCACCGGGGTCGCATGCGCCGACCCCGACCGTCACGGACCCGCGCTGTAAGGTCCGCTCAGGTGGGGATCCGGGCACGCTCGCGAGGATGCGCAGCCACGGGACCCGGACAGGGAGGTCACCATGGTGCGTGCGTTCACCGCCCCGAGACCCGCGTCGTACGCCCCGCTGCCGCCGCCGATCAACCGGCGACGCTTCGACGGCCCGCTGCCGCCGGGACCGGGGGTGGGGGGCCCCGGGGTCAGCTTGGCACGGTTCCTGGCCGACACCCCCGGCTTCCTGCTGCGGCTGCAGCGCCGCTACGGCGACGCGGTGTCCTTCAGCCTCAACGGCCAGCTGTTCCTCGGGCTGTTCGCACCGGAGATGGTGGAGGGGGTGCTGGTGCGCTCCTCGCGGTCGTTCGTCAAGGGGGTCGGCTTCGAGCGCATGCGCAAGGTCCTCGGTGAGGGGCTGCTGACCAACGAGCAGCCGATCCATCTGCGGCACCGACGGATGATGCAGGCGCCCTTCCACCGCGAGCGCCTGGACGGCTACGCCGCGACCATGGCCGCCTCGACCCAGACCGAGCTGGCGAGCTGGGAGGACGGGGCCACCGTGCCCGTCGGGCCGCGGATGATGGCCCTGACCCTGGACATCGTGGCCCGCACCCTGTTCGGCACCGACGCCCGCGAGCACGCCGATCGCATCGCCCACTCGATGGAGATCGCGATCGATCGGATCGAGCGGACGATGCTGCCCGGGCTCGACCGGCTCGACCGGCTGCCGCTGCCATGGTTCCAGGCCTTCCCCCGGGCAGCCGACGACCTCGCCGAGGTCGCGGAGCAGCTGATCGCCGAACGTCGGGCCGCAGCCGAGCGCGGCGTTGCCGGCCACGGAGCTCCGGCGGTCGACCCGGAGACCGCCGCGTTCGACCCCCGTCGGGACGACCTGCTGGCTCTGCTGCTGGCGATGCGCGATGACGACGGTGGCGGGCTCGACGACGACGAGGTCCGCGACGAGGTCCTCACCCTGATCCTCAGCGGCCACGAGACCACGGCCAACGTGCTGACCTGGGCCCAGGCCTACCTGGCCACCGCACCCGAGGTCCGTCGGGCCCTGGAGGCGGAAGCCGACGAGCAGGCCTGGCTCACCGAGGGTCGTGCCCCGAGCGTCGAGGAGGTCATGGCCGCCGACGTCGCCGGGCTGGTGCTCGCGGAGTCGCTGCGGCTCGCCCCGCCGGTGTGGGTCGCCCCCCGACGAGCACTCGAGGACGTCGAGGTGGCCGGTGTCGCCATCCCGGCCGGGGCACATGTCCTGGTGAGCCAGTACGTCACGCACCGGGACCCGCGTTGGTTCCCCGAGCCCGAGCGCTTCGACCCCTGGCGCTGGCGCGAGCGCCCGGAGCGCGACCTGCCCCGGGGGGCCTACACCCCCTTCGGCGGCGGGAACCGTCGCTGCCTCGGCGAGCATTTCGCCCTGCTCGAGGCGCGCATCATCCTGCTGGCGATCGCCCGGCAGCTGCGGCTGGAGCCCACCGACCCCCGCCACCCCGTCCCCCCCGCGCAGCCACGGGCGACCTACCGGCCCAGGGGCAGGGTCCCGATGCGGGTGACGCGGCGCATGGCCTGACCTGCGCCACCCGGGCGCTGCTGCCCCTTCGGTCAGCTGGCTCGTCACGACCCGGACTAGCGTGCGGCTGAGCTGAGCAACCGCGGACCCGCCGGGGGTGACGATGTCGTTCCAGTCCATGTACCGGGAGCGCAAGCGCGAGGCGTCGGAGGCGATCTGGCTGGTCCAGGACGGCGACACGATCGTCGTCCCCATCGCGGCCGGCGAGCCACCGGCACTGCTGCGCGCCCTGTCGGAACACCGGCGGGAGTTCCGTGACGTGACGGTGTTCCAGATGCTGCCGTTGCACCAGCCTGACTACTTCGACCCGGAGACCACCCAGCACGTCCGCCACAGCTCGCCGTTCCTCGGCGGCCCCAACCGTGCGGGGGTCCACGAGGGCTGGATCGACGTCGTCCCGTCGCACTTCTCCGAGGTGCCCCGGCTGATCCGCCGGGGCCTGGTGCCCACCGACGTCGTGTTCGCCCACGCCTCCCCGATGAGCGAGGACGGGATGCTGGCGATCGGTCTCTCCCCCGACTACACGATGGCGGCGATCGAGAAGGCCAGGACGGTGGTGCTGGAGGTCAACCCCCAGGTGCCCTTCGCCCACGGCCCCTGCCGCGTGCACATCTCCCAGGTCACCGCGGTGGTGGAGAGCGACGAGCCGCTGGTCGAGATCCCCCCGACGACGATCGGTGACGTGGAACGCGCGATCGCCGGCTACGTCGGAGAGCTGGTCCCCGATGGCGCCACCCTGCAGATCGGGATCGGAGCGATCCCCGACGCGGTCGTGCAGCAGCTGGCATCCAAGCGCGACCTCGGCATCCACACCGAGATGTTCGGTGACGGCATCCTCACGCTGCTGGAGGCGGGGGGCGCCACCAACCGCCGCAAGAACCGGCACCCCGGGGTGACGATCGCCACCTTCGCGCTGGGTTCCCACCGGCTGTACGACTACCTCGACGACAACCCGTCGGTGCAGATGCACCCGGTCGACGTCACCAACGATCCCGTGCTGGCCGGCCAGAACGACCGTCTCCACTCGATCAACGGCTCGCTCCAGGTCGACCTGATCGGCCAGTGCGGCTCGGAGACCCTGGCGCACAAGCCCTACTCCGGCACCGGCGGCCAGTTCGACTTCGTACGGGCTGCGAACCGCTCCGAGGGCGGCCGTTCCTTCATCGTGCTGCCGTCGACCGCCAAGGGCGGCACGATCTCCCGGATCGCGCCGACCCTGGCGCCCGGGACCCACGTGACCACGAGCAAGAACGACGTCGACCACGTCGTCACCGAGTACGGGGTGGCGCGACTGCGGGGCAGAACCCTGCGGGAGCGGGCCCGGGCGCTGATCGCGATCGCCCACCCCGACTTCCGTGCCGAGCTGACGGAGGCGGCCGAGCAGCTCCGGATCGTGTGAGCCCCGCCGGCTGCCCCGTGGGCACGACGGGGGCGGAGCGTGCCCTCACCCGCTGCTGCCGCCCGCCCGCTCGGCGGTCAAGCGGCGCATCCGCTCCAGCGCCCGGGCGTAGAAGCGCAGCTGCGTCGGTCGGCCGAAGACCGCGAAGCCGGCCCGCACCACCGGGTTCGCGATCTCCCCGCGCTGGGAGTAGGCGGCCATG
>PWWI01000027.1 GCA_003561535.1 Nitriliruptoraceae bacterium | reverse complement strand
TCAGTCGCGCCGACCAAGGCGATCGATGGGGCCACAGACCACGGGCCGCCTCGGCCGTTCGTTCGAGCCGACGAGATCACGGCTTTCAACACTCCACCACGGAACATGCGGCGAAGGACCGGGGCACCGGCCATCAGCTGACGCGTGTTCGAGGGGCTCTTGCCTTGCTGATTCAGTGGGCCTACCCCAGCAAACCATGAGGCGGTTGTTGACCGGTTCGTCAACGCGGTCCGTCGGGCCGAGGTCCGTACTGTGTCGACGGAAGGTGGGTCTGGAGGAGGTAGACACCTGGTGCGAGGCGTGTGATCGGGCCAGGCATATCTTGCGTCTCTGGGACGGCCGAGAAGGGGTGTGTCTGGGTGAGGGCGACGAGGGTCGGTGAGCTCCCCGAGGCGATGTTCGCGGAGGCCGTGCGGCTCTGGCGTGAGACGGGGCTGACCCGTCCCTGGAACGATGCCGAGGCGGATCTTCGTCGTGCCATGGCAGGACCGGCGTCGACGGTGCTCGTGGCGCAGAGCGCGTCGGCCGCATTGCTTGGTACGGCGATGGTCGGTCATGACGGCCATCGAGGGTGGGTGTACTACGTGGCGGTTCAACCTGCGCTGCAGGGCCGCGGCCTCGGCCGGCTCCTCATGTCCGAGTGCGAAGCCTGGCTGCGCGACCGAGGGATCCCCAAGATCCAGCTCATGGTGAGGCAGGAGAACGCGGCTGCGCTCATGTTCTACAGCGCGCTCGGGTACGAGCTGTTGGACGTCGCGGTGTGGGGTCGGCGTCTCGATCTGTAGGTGCCGGGTACGCCAACGACGTGGCCGATCCCGTCGGTGGTGGTCTTCCTCGTGGGGCCACACATCGACCTGAGCAGCCTGGCTGCTCCCGCGTCACTGAACCGAGGCACAGCCGCCACTCGTGCCAGCTCCAGGCGCGGCCCCTGACCGCCCCATCCCGGTCCTTGCGGCGTATGTCCGTGGTGGCCCTGCTCCTGGAGGGCGCGATGGTCGAAGTCATGGCATGTCCGTCGATCGAAGATGTCATGGACACCACCACCGCAGCATGTGCGGCCTCTTCCGAGCTCATGGAACGCTTCCTCAGCGGCCACTGGACGCCACGGACCCGAGCCAACTACCGGTTCATCCTGGCCCGCTGGCTCGACTGGTGCCTCACCCACGGCTACGACCCGCTCGGCGGTGCCGACGCGACCGCGCTCGAGACCTTCATCGCTGAGCTCAAGACGGCCGGGTAGGTGCCCAACACCATCGTCGGGCGTGTCTCGGCCATCTCGGCGTTCTACCGCTGGTGCGTGCGTGAGCAGCTGGTCGTTCGCGATCCGGTCGAGCTGATCCGACGTCCGGCACGCCCGGTGGAGTCGTCCACCGCGAGCCTGACCCGCCACCAGCTCACCGACTGGCTGTCCGCGGCCGAGTCCCGTGGCGGTGCGTGGTGGGCGGCCGCGATGCTGCTCGGCTTGAACGGTCTGCGATGCGGGGAACTGATCGCCTGCAACGTCGAGGACGTCGGCAACCGCTCCTGGCATCACACCCTCAAGTTGACCACCACGAAGGGTGATCGGCCCACCGTGGTCGCGCTCGCGCCACCCACCATGCAAGCGGTCGCTGTGGCGATCGCCGGTCGGGACCGCGGCCCGTTGCTGGTCAACCTGGCGGGGCGTCGCATGACTCCCTACAACATCCAGTACCTGGTTGCCGCCCTGGCCCGTGACGCGGGCATCCCGGTGCACCTCACCCCGCACGGCCTGCGGCACTCGGCGATCACCGTCGGGCTCGACGCCGGCGTGCCGCTACGTGACATGCAGGACTTCGCCCGCCACGCCGACCCCAAGACCACCCGTCGCTACGACCGTTCCCGACACGCCCTGAACCGTCACGCGACCTCCGCCATCGCCCACTACTTCGCCGGCGGGAACTGAACCACCCGCTGCCCATCACGGTCCTGCGGGCTGCACTGGGGATCGGGGTTGCGGCGCACGGCTGCTGCCGTCGGTTGCTGTTGGCTTGGATGGTGCCACCGGCCGCGCGGGAGTCCCTTTGCTCCACCCTGGGTGCAGCCACGGAGTACGGGCCTGTCGCTACTGGTGGCGCGGTGGTGCCTTGCCGGGGTGGTGTGGTGCCCAGGGCCTGGGTGCGGCTGTCGTTGCGAGCTCTACCCCGTCGTGAGGCCGTGTCGGTGGGCGAGTGCGGCGGCCTCGCCGCGGTTGGACACTTCCAGTTTGCGCAGGATGTTGGAGACGTGGACGCTGGCGGTTTTGGTGCTGATGTACAGCTCGGCCGCGATGTCGCGGTTCGTGCGTCCATCGGCGACCAGGGTGACCACCTCGATCTCGCGGGGGGTCAGCCCGAGACCGTTGGCGGGGGTCGTGGCTGTCTCGGCGCCGAGGTCGATGCGGGCGCGCCGTGCCAGGTCGATGAGGTCATCCACAAGTGGCTGGGCTGCGAGGTCGTGTGCCACCTCGTGGGCTGCGCGGAGCAGGTCTGCAACGTCGTCGCGTGTCCCGTCGTCGAGCAGTGTCTGCGCGAGCCGGTAGCGGGCGTACGCGGCGAAGTAGACCATCCCGAGCTCGTCGGACCGGGCGACCGCAACTGTCCAGCGTTCGAGGCTGTCGGAGGCGCCGACGGCACGGGCGTGCTCGGCCTCGGCCAACACCGTCCACTCGGCCACCAGTGCGCTGCCAGCCCTGAGCTTGGACGCGAGGTCGTGGCACTCGGCCAGCACCCGGTCGGGGAGTGGCGGATCGTGCGGGTCGGAGATGTCCAGATCGGCGAGCGCCTGCAGGATGTGTGCACGGGCCGGGAGGCCCTCGATCGTGCCCGTCTCGTGGGTTGGTGGCCGCGCCGCGATGAGTTGTTGTGCCTGCTCGGTGTCGCTATCGAGCAGCGCAAGCAGCAGTTGCGATGCGGTGAACAGGTCGCGGGATTGCTCGTTGAGGTGTGCACGGAAACGTTCGGCGGCCGCGAGCTCGTTGCGGGCCAGTCCGGCCTCGCCGCGAAGGGTCGACAGGTAAGCGCGGGCCAGGTGTACGTACCCGGCCCAGATGCCACCGGTATCGCGTGGTGCTTCACGCAGGATCTCGTCGGCGAGCTGCCACCGTCCGGCGTTGATGGCGCTCCAGGCCACCGCGTTCCACAGGGCTGCGGCGAACTGCCGCTCGACGCCCAACTTGCGTGCCCGCTCCAACCCCTCGAGGCCCACCTCGATCGCCTCATCGAAGCGGCCGAGACGGTCGAGCGAGAACGCCTCGTTGTGGTACGCGCGGATCATGTCCTCGGGGGCGCCGAGCTCCTCGGCGATCGCCCGGGCCTCACGCAGCAGCTCGAGGCCGCGTTCGTGTCCGCCGAGAGCCAGGTTGGTCCCGAGGGTGTTGAGCGCGTGGCCCTCGACCGCTCGGTCCCCGACCTCGCGAGTCATGGCCAGCGCCTGCTGCCCGTAGTGGTCGGACTCGTCGTAACGCATGCTGACCATCAGGAACTGGCTGTAGCCGGACAGCACGCGCGCTCGTTCGGCCGAGGGCGGCTCCTCGGGCATCAGCCGGACCGCTTCGGCGCAGGCCGCTTCGGCTCCGGGACTGTCGCCCGCGGTCCAGCGGAACTGCCCGAGCCGCTCGAACAGCGCCGCCTGTCGTGTCGGATCGCTGTCGGCCTCCTCGGCAAGGGCCTGCTCCTGCAGCGCGACGGCACGTCCAGGGTCGCCCGCCAGAAAGGACAGCTCCGCGGCCCACTGGATGACCGCCGTGTGCTCCATCCCGGTGCGTTGCTCGGCGTCATCCACCTGCGACCACAGCTGTAGGACGCGCTCGACACGGCGGCGGGCCTCGGCGACACCGGCCGCAGCTTCGGCCTCACGGGCCGCCTGCACCGCGGCGGACAGCGCCCGCGGCTGATCCTCAGCCGCGTCCCAGTGGACCGCCAGCTCGGCCGCTGCCGACCGGGACGCCAGGCTCGGGTCGGCCTCGATCGCCGTGGCGAGGGCAACGTGGAGGCGGCCCACCTCGCCGGGCAGCAACGTGGAGTACACCGCCTCAGACAGCAGCGCATGCCGGAACGCATAGGTGCCCGCGGCCGCATCAGCCACCAGCACCCCTTGTTCGATCGCGACGCGCAGGGGCCCATCCAGACCCGCGCCGTCGGGTCCGCTGTCCGAGGTCCCCACGTGCGCCACCAGGCCGTGCCGGGCGATCCCCCCGGCGGCCGCGACGACCCGCAACACCCCGACGACCATCAGCGGCAGGCTGTCGATCCTGACCAGCAGGATGTCGCGCAACGAGTCGGGCAGCTCCGCATCCTGCGCCTCGCCTGCCGCGAGCAGCTCCTCGGCGAAGAACGCGTTGCCCTGGGATCGTTCCAACACCCGCTCTAGCAGCTCAGGATCCGGCCGGTCCCCCAGGATCCCCTCCAGCAGCAGCGTCACCTCGCCACGGTCGAACGGTGCGACATCGACACGTTCGACGCCCTCACCCCGCACCAGCTGGGCCAGCACCGGCCGCAACGGATGCTGACGATGCAGCTCATCGGTCCGGTAGGTCGCGACCACCACCACCCCGACCTGCTGCAGATTGTGCGCCAGGAACACCAGCAGATCCCGCGTCGAGGTATCCGCCCAGTGCACATCCTCGAGGACCACCACCAGCGGCGACTCGGCCGCGAGCCGCCCCACCAGCCCCAGCAGCGCCTCGAACAGCCGCAGCTGCGAGGAAGCATCCAGCACGACACCCCGCCACTCACCCTCGGACTGATCGACCGGCCGCACCCCCGGCGCGAGACGCTGCAGCTCACGGGCATCCTGACCCGCCAGCCGCCGCAGCTCAGGCAGCCCGACCTCGGCGGCAAGCTCCCGCAACACCTCGGTCACGGCACCGAAGGGCAGGCCGCCATCCCCCAGTTCGAGACACCCACCGACGAGCACCCGCACACCCTGCCCCCGGGCACGGTCGGTGAACTCCTTCACCAGCCGGGTCTTGCCCACCCCCGCAGCCCCACCCATCAGCACCGTCGTCGACATCCCCTCGCCAGCACGACCCAACGCCTGCTCCAGGCGAGCGAGCTCGTGGACACGACCAACGAAGCGCGTAGACCGACCACGAAGTGTCATGCGTGCAGTATGCACGGCCACCGGTCAGGCTGCGGTCGCCTGACCTGCCGAGGAGCGGCCGCCCAACCGACCGCGGGCCACGCCACTGTCAGTAGGCCGGCGCACGACCGACAGCAGCATCGCGGCCAGCCGCTGTCTGGATGGCCGGCCCTGCCGGTGCCGATGCGGTCGAGCACAGCGAACCAGCCCCTCCCGCCGGTACTGGTGGTACGCCTTCATGCCGGTCGTATCCATCGCGTACATCATCGTGACCGTCTCCCTCGTGTTCGATCAAGCCACGATGCACCTAAGACTCCAGGACCGTCATGAGGCACATGCCGTACATACCGCCCCAGTGCTCTCAGATCACAAGCAACCGCTACCAGCCAGCAACCACCCCACACCGAAGAACCGAGCTGCAGCCCCGCCCTGACACTCCACCGAGAAGCGGCACACCAGGCCACCGCTGATCCACCCTGGACATGCTGGAGACTTCGGGGCGTTCTGGGTCGTGCGGGGTGTGCGTCTACGTGTTCGCGTCAGACGTCAACACTTCGGGGACTCAGCTGGCGGGGCCCTCGAACCGATGGGCGTGGGCCCCGGTCCTCGCGGCGAGGGGCCGCGTTGCAGGCGCGTCGGGCTGCGCTCCGGAACCGTGATTGCGTGCGGTCGTGTACGCGATCGGTGACGCCCATAACGATGACGACGTACTTGGCACAGCGACGGCCTTGGCCGGCGTGAGGCCTCGGCTGCGTCTTCCGATAGCCGGGTTCCGTAGGGCGTTGCGGCCTTCTACGGTGAACTGTGGATCAGTGGGCGGAGGTTGTCGTGGACGGTTCCGAACGCGATGAAGGGTTCCTACCTGCTCCAAGGACGTGGCACTGCTTCGGGTGTGATCCGAACCACGCCAAGGGCCTCCGGCTGCGCTTCACCGCGCCTGCACCGGATTCGTTGCGGTCGGAGTTCACCGTGTCGGACGACTACACGGGCTTTGTCTCGATCGTGCACGGAGGCATCATCGCCACGATCTTCGACGACGTGATGATGTGGTGCCTCCTCCGGCATCGTCGCCGGTTCTTCGTGACCACCGAGATGAACCAGCAACTCCTACGCCCGGCGTTGGCCGGCCAACCGCTGAGAGCCGAGGCACGCATCGCGGAGGAGGACGGCGAGCGCGTGGTGCTCGAAGCCTCGCTTGTCGCTCTCGACGCACCGGGCCGGCCGTTGGCTGAAGGTGCGGGGACCTTCGTGCCGCTGCCATCCCGACTCCTCGACGTGGTCCCAACCGACCAGCGTGAAGAGATGGAGCGCCTGTTCACTGAGTTCGCCGAGGAGGACGTGGCCAGCTGATGCCTCTGGTCCGATCTCGCCTTCGGAGCGAGCACCGGCCGTCGTTCCAGGCGGCGGACTTGCGGGCTCCAGAGAAGCGTGATGATGTGCGCCGGGTCCGGAGGCGCTACCGGCCATAACACACGGCGATCATTCACCGTTCCCTTGAGAACACAGGCGAAGGACCGCGTCCCAGTTCGACGCTGTTGACCTGCTCGACAACCGTGACGCGGCTCTCGGGCGCGTGACGCCCGCAACAGCACGGTTCGTGAGCTGACCGAGAACCGTTTCTGCATCGGCGTCCGTCGGCGGACGCCGCAGGGCAGCACTGTGGCGGTGTGCATCGGCCCGTGTCACGCTGGCGTCGGGTGATGGAGCGCTGCAGGAGACCGAACGTGGAGCGGGTCGATGTCGACGGGCTGACCATCGCGTATGAACGGGCCGGTGATGGGCCACCTCTGGTTCTGCTGCATGGGGGGTTCGGTGATCACCGCACGTGGCGGCGGCAACTCGAGTCGCTCTCGCACGAGTGGACCGTGGTGGCCTGGGACGCGCCCGGCTGTGGCGCCTCCTCGGATCCACCGGCGGGCTTCACGCTCAGCGACTACGCGGACTGCGTCGCGGGGCTCGTCGGGGCCGTCGGGCTCGAGCAGCCCCATGTGGGCGGGCTGTCGTTCGGCGCTGGTCTCGCGCTCCAGTTCTACGACCGGCATCCGGAGCTGTCGAGGTCGCTGATCCTGGCGAGTGCCTACGCGGGCTGGGGCGGCTCGCTGCCACCAGAGGAGGTTGCAGCTCGTCTCGCGCGAGCGGTTGCGGACGCTGAGAAGCCGCCGGAACAGTGGGTGGAGTCCTACCTGCCGACCTTCTTCGCCGGCGAGGTCTCACAAGAGGCCGTCGACGAGGTTGTTGCCATGATGCTCGACACGCGGCCGGCCGGGATGCTGCCGATGCTGCACGCCTTCGCCGAGGCGGACCTACGGCCCATGCTGCCCCGCATCTCCGTGCCGACGCTCCTGCTCTACGGCGACGCGGACGTGCGCTCGCCCCTGGACGTCGCCGAGGAGCTGCATGCGGCGATCCCGACGTCACGGTTGATCGTGCTACCCGGGGTCGGTCACGTCTGCCAGGTCGAAGCGCCAGACGCCTTCGACGCCGAGGTGCGACGCTTCCTCCTCGACGTCGATGCCTGATGCTGCAGCACAGGACCCAGCTGCGGCAGTCGCGGGGACGCGCCACCCTCGAGCGCCTCGTGGGCAAGCCTCGGACCTCCGATGCGGGTGACCCCGACGGGTCCTGGCGCTCGACTAGCCCGTTCGGAGACGGCAGAGCTCACGGTCGAGAGCGTGTGTCGGCTGCTCCGTCCTCGCCTCCTCGAGGATCGCGCGGCGTTCTGCCCGGTCGAGCGTGGCGCGCACCCGGTCGCGGTAGTCGAGGTAGGCGGCGAAGGTGCCGAGAGTGCGCGTGAGACCGCGGAGGGCAGCGAGCAGACGTGAGGCACGGTGGTGCTCATCGGCGTGGTAGGCCAGCACCGCGCAGGCCAGGAGGAGGTCACGGTCACAGAGTGGCATGGGGTGGCCGTGGATCTCGGTGGCCGCGGCGTCCAGCCACCGTCGGGCCTGCAGGTGGTCCTGTCGTGCTGCGGCCACCATGGCGCGGACCAGCGGGACCCGGTAGTCCCACAGCGTGTAGCCGGTCCCGACATCGCTCGGGGCCGGAACCCGGAGCGCACGTGCGTCCTCACCGAGGGTGTGCAGGACCACCATCAGCTCGGACGCCGCGTACCCGTCACCGTCGGCGACCAGTTCCTCCAGCAGCTCCACGGACGCCCCACAGAGCCCCTGGGCCAGCAGGCCCAGGGGCCGTTGGGCACGCAGGTGGTGGCGGATGACGGGTGCATCGTCGGGCAGGGCGGCCTGCGCCGCATCGACCATGCTCTGCAGGTCGAGCCCGTCGATCGCCTGCCGGCCCGCTGTGGCGGCGACGATGAGGCCGGCGAGGGAGGTGTACATGGCCGCAGCGCCGCGGACCCTCGGATCGGTCGCCGCTGCGATGGCGTCGCGGCCGTAATCGAACTGCTCCGAGTACCGTCCGAGGTGGTTGGCGTCGTTGGCGGAGGCCAGCAGATACAGGGCTCGTTCGGCGTCGGTGTCCAGCGCGTCGACGACGTCGGATCGGCACAGGTACCGCCGTTCAGGGTCGCTGAACTCCTGGCTGACGAGCAGCGTCGCCAGCCGGGCCGCCAGCCGACCCACGTCTGCTCGACGATCCGCACCGTCCAGCTGTTCTAGGGCGGCGACGTGGTTGCCGCGGTCGACGGCATCCTCGTAGGCCGACCACCACCACGGAGCGAGATCCACGACCTTCGGGGGATGGACCAGAGCCCTGGACAGGTAGTGCTCGGCGTGCGCCTTCCGCAACGTCTCGGCCTCGCCGGCCGCAGCCATCCGCTCCTCGGCGTAGAGCCGCACAGTCTCCAGCAGCCGGTAGCGCGTCGGTGACGAGTCGCCGGCGAGCTCCACGAGGGAGGCGTCGACCAGCGTGGCGAGCCGGTCCAGCGCGTCGTGCTCGTCGACGGCCAGGACCGCGGCCAGGGCGTGGACATCGAAGCTCCCGACGAACACCGACACCGCGCGCAGCGCTGCCTTCGCGGGGTCCGGCAGGAGGTCATAGCTCCAGTCCATCGTGGCCCGGAGCGTGCGATGCCGTGCGAGCGAACGGCGAGACCCCGTCAGCAGCCAGAACCGCTCGTCCAGACGTGTGGCGAGATCGTCGACCGTCAGGTGCGCTGTGCGGGCCGCCGCCAGCTCGATCGCGAGGGGGATGCCATCCAACCGCCGGGTGATCTCTCTGGCCTGGACGCGGACCGCCGTCGAGCCCGACACCCGCGCCCGGGCGAGGAACAGCGCTGTAGCTGCGTCCGGGCGCAGCGACGGTACGCGGTGGACGTACTCACCGTCGATGCCCAGTGGTTCCCGGCTGGTCGTCAGCACCGTGAGTCGCGGCCCCGCCCGGGTGGCCCTATCGACCAACGACGCCACTCCGTCGAGCACATGCTCACAGTTGTCGAGCACGAGCAGCGCCGGTTGGGCGCCGAGCAGCCGCACGAGCCCCTCCAGCCGGTCTGCGCGGGCAGCCATCGGCACACGCAGGGCGGCGAACACCGCGGAGACCACGGCATCATCGCCCGACACAGGGCTCAGGTCGACCCAGGCGATCCGGTCTGCCGCAGCGCGTCGCGTCTCGGCCACCGACAGGGCGAGCCGGGTCTTGCCGACCCCGCCCACGCCAGTGAGCGTCACCACCGCGGAGCGGTCCAGCGCACGAGCAACGGCAGCAGCATCGGCGTCGCGGCCGATGACGTCGGTCCGTGCCGCGGGGAGCAGGTTCCAGGTCGCCGTCGCGCCGGAACCGCCCTGGTCGGCTCCGGCCACGATCCTGGCGTGCAGGCGCACCAGATCCGGTGACGGGTCGAGGCCGGTCTCCTCTGCGAGATGTTCGCGATAGGCCTGGAACCGAAGCGTTGCCTCCGCGACACGTCCGGTCCGTTGGAGCGCCACGAGCAGTTGACCCAGGGGGACTTCACGCAGCGGGTGGCGTCGGACGTGCTCCTCCAGCGCTTGGTGGGCTTCGGCGGCCCGGTCCATGTCGAGCAAGCACCGGAAGCGCAACTCCTCGGCGGTCAGACGCAGCTCCTCGAGCCGGATCGCGGCCGGTTGTGCCCAAGGCTCGTCAGCGACCTCAGCCAAGGCCGGACCGCGCCAACGACCGAGGGCGCGCTCGATCGTGCGCAACGCTGCGGCAGGATCTTCGTCGACACCCGAGGCGGCAGCCGATACCTCCTCCTCGAACACGGCCGCGTCGCACAGGTGACCGGCGAGGAGCACGCGGTAACGGTCGGGACCGCCCACCAGCACCGTCGGATCGCGGCCGGCACCGTCCTGCTCGAGGATGGCGCGCAACCGCGACACGTAGGTTCGGATCGTGCGCGATGGATCGCGTGGCCGCTCGTCCTGCCCGGGCCACACGACCTCGGTCAGCTGCTCGAGGGTGAGGGGATCACCGCCGGCCACCAGCAGGGCGAGCAGCAGCCGGCGCTGGCGCAGCGCTGTTGGCGTGCGATCTCCAGCCCGGTCATCGAACACTTCCAGAGGACCCAGTAGCCCGAACCGCACGCTGCTCACCTTCCGGCGCCATCGATCCAATCACGCCTGCCGGACCTGCGCCAGTGTCAGCGAACCGACCGTCGTTTCGTCAGCGTTTCGTGCCGTCGAAGCGCCGACGACATCACCGTCCGGACGCTGCATCCCGTTGAGCGGAAGGAGGACCGACATGACAGCACTCACAAGACCCGACGGTGCGAGCTGGTGGCGTGTGGCACGGGCAGCACCTGCACGTCTGCTGACATCCACCCGGTTGCCGCCGCCACGCCAGCGACGCGGCTTCCGCCGGCAGGCCGGCTACCCGTCACCGTCTAGTGCTCCCGAACTGACGACCTGGACCATCGACCGCGAGTCGCTCCAAGCGGCACTCCAGCGCGACTGGCGGTGAACGCCACCAGACGGACGGGCCAGCGATCGCTGACCGTGTGTGGTGGCCGACGACTCGGACAAGGTCGCGCTGTCGATGAACGTGACCGCGACCCTGACTGCTCGCGACGCGGTGGCGATGCTGACGGTGGCCATCTAGCAGGCCCAGGAGGGTTATCGCCACGTGTACAACCACGTCCGTCCCCACCAGACCGACCACATCCGCTCCCCGGCCACGGAGGTGGCAGGGTGCTGCACTCCGTTGAGGAGGGCACCGCGAGGTGAGCCCAGCGGCGTCACAACTGGGCGATCCCCTCGTAGACCTCCAACGCCGCGGCGTCGACAGCCCCCTCCTCCTTCTCCGTGCGTGACGCTTCCCGGGCGGTCGCGTCGGCGGCGAGCATGGCGGCTTCGCTCTCCCAGATCGTCACCGCGAGGCCATGGCCGCTGGCACGGTCTGCGAGCCAGTAGGCCGCGACGATGCCAGGCTGTTGCCGGGCCGATGGGACGATCTGGTCGCGGACGAAGGAGATCCCTCGGTCGACGTCGCCCAGCTCGACCCGCATGACCCGTGCGTGCATCGTCATGTACCCCTCCAGCAGGTGTCTGTGTCATGGTGGCGCACCGCAGCAGCGACGGGTTGCGCTCCTCACCTACGGCGCAACCTCCGACGTTTCCCGTGCAGCTCGTCCAGCCTCGCAGGTCGTCCGGTCGACGGGGCCTCGGCCGCCCGACACGGTGACGTGCCTAGCGGCCGAGGATGGGTCACACCCCCGCACCCCGACTCAGCAGTCCGCCGGGGGAACCGCGATGGTGGCGGGTTCGCCATCGGGCACACTGAAGAAGGTGGCGTAGGCCACGGCGTCGTCGGTCGTGCTCTCGTTGGTCGCGATGTGGACGTTGCCCTGACCCGGGTCGAGGAACGCCTCACCCTCACCGTAGGTGCGGGGGACGCAGTCGATGGCGTTGGTCACGGTGACCTCACCGTCGACCACGCTGATGACGGCCGGCCCTGGATGGGTGTGCCACCCGGAGGTGCCCCCCGGTTCCCAGGTTGCCTCGACCATGATCAAGTTCGACGCGTCCCGGGGCAGGTTGGAGTTGAGCGCACGTCCGCGGTCGTACCGGACCCTGAAGTTGGCGCTCACGTTGTCAGTGAACGTCGCCGGGCCCGCCAAGAGCGCTGTGACAGCGAACCCGTCCGACTTGTCGGGCGCGCCGGCGGCTTCGGCGGTACCGCCAGGGACCAGGGTGATGGCCAGGACGAGGGCCAGCGCCAGCGCCAGCGCCGCCAACGGCACGGCCAGTTGTCGTGTAGTCAATGTCCGCATGGTGGTTCCCTTCCGATCGCAGTTCGGTGTCGGGGCGGGTCCTTCGACCCACCGGAGTACGCCGCACCTTGGACTAGGCAACCGTGCACGCTCTCGTTTAGGGAAAGG
>PWWI01000039.1 GCA_003561535.1 Nitriliruptoraceae bacterium | reverse complement strand
GACGGGATCGGCCACGTGCCGATGCTGGAGGCCCCCGACCGCTACCTCGCGGCGGTCAGCGCCTGGCTGGACGGCAGGGTCGCCGAGGTGGCCTGAACCGGCCCGGGACCGATCCGCTCCAGCCACGAGGTCACGGCCGAGGCGACCCGGGTCGGGGCCTCGAACTGGGGCACGTGCCCGACCCCCGGCCAGGTCTCCACCAGCGCGTCGGGGACCGCGGCGGCGACCCGCGCGGCGTAGCGGCTGGCCACGAGCCGGTCCTGTTCACCGAACACCCAGTAGCTCGGCACGATCAGGTTGCGCAACCGGCGCCAGTAGGCGCCGCGGCCGTTGCCCGGCTCCATCCCGAGCTGGCGGGCAGCGGCGAGGACGGCCAGCCGGTGGGCCGGGTCGCGCCAGGCGGCCACCACGTCGTCGGCCGCGACCCGGTGGTGCTCCGGTGGGAGGACGTCCGGGTCGGCGAACAGGCTGCGGACGAAGCTCTCGACCAGGCGACGGGATGGCTGGACCGGCGCCGCCCCCATCCAGTGGCTCTGCCCGACGCGGAGCAGCGGGGCGATCGGTCGGGTCAGGTCGAAGCCCAGCGCCGGTCCGAGCCCCACCAGGCTGTGCACCGACCTCGGGTGGTGCAGCGCCACCTCCAGGGCGATGCGGCCCCCCATCGAGTTGCCGATCAGGTGGGTGGCGTCCAGCCCGCGGGCGATCAGGTAGCCGTTGACCACCTCGGCGAACCAGCCCATCGAGTAGCGGCGCCCGATGGGCATCGGCTTCGAGGAGCGCCCGAAGCCCGGGAGGTCGATGGCGTGCACCTCGTGGTGCTCGGCCAGCGCCGAGACGGTGGGTAGGAAGGAGACCTTGTTCGCACCGAGCCCGTGGATCAGCACGACGGGATGGCCCTCACCGGCGACCAGGGCCTCGATCTTCAGCCCACGCACGTCGGTGTGGGTGACCTCGAAGCGCGGCTGCTTCGGCAGGCGCCGGAACAGGGCCTCGAAGCGGGTGGCGAGGTGGAGGTCACCGGTCACCTTCAGCGCCCCGGCCAGGAAGGCGTCCATCCCGCGGATCCGGCCCTCGATCAGGTCGAGCCACACCTCCGCCTCGGCCCGGAAGGTCACCGCAGGCGAGCGGGCCAGGACCCCGGTGCGGATCGTGCACCGCCCGTCGGCGATCTCGATGCTGGTGGGGCCGGTGTCGCTCAGCTCGACCAGCACGGTGACGTCGAGCCCCTGGGCGGTGAGCGGGTCGAAGCGCTGGATCAGGGCAGCGTGGGCGGAGTGGACCTGGTCGCGCCGCGCTGTCCGGATCGACATGCACCCCCTCCCGGGACCAGGAGTCTAGGCCTCGACGGGATCGTCGCAGCGGGTGAAGCGTAGACCGCGGCTGCCCGGCACCCGCGCCACCCGGCCGAGGTCCAGCAGCGCCGTCAGCTCGGCCCGGGCTTCCTCCGGTTCCGCCGCCACCTCGGCACGGTAGTCGGCGATCGTGAACTGCTCGTTGGCCGCCACGAACTCCAGCCCCCGGGCCGGCGGCGTCGTCGGGAGCACCCCGAGGGTGCGGGCGGCGTCGCGGAGCCCGTCGGCGACCGCCTCGGACCAGCGTTCCAGCCACATCGTCAGGTCCCGACGGCGCAGGGTCCGGGCGACCTCCTCGTGGTAGTCCAGTGGGTCGGCCGCAAGCGCCAGTTCCGGGACGGCGAGGTGGTCGGGATCGAGCCCGCGTGCGCGCAGGACCGCCCGGGCGGCGGCCCGGGCCAGCCGGCCGTTGGCGGCGTCGAAGGGGTGGAGCCGGAGCAGCTCGAGGTGGAGCACGCCGCTGGCGATCAACCCGTGCTCCCGCACGCCGGCCGAGGCCGTCCACACCGTCAGCAGCCCCAGCTCACGCGCGAGGGTGTCCGGGGCGGCCGTCAGGTAGAGGATGCGCCCGGTCGCGCCGTCGTGGACCGCCTGGTCGAGCTCCCGCAGCGCGCCGGCGCGGTCGGCGGCGACCAGGCCGCGGGTCAGTCGGCGGTGCAGGGTGGCCAGCGCCGCGGCGGTGTCGGTCAGGATCGTGTCGACCACGTCGTCGCTGTCGTCGGCCGCCAGGACCCCGAGCAGCTCGAGCGCCCCGACCACGCGGTCCTCGGGGTCGTCGAGCACCCGGAGGGTGTCGAGCCAGGTCGCCCGGCTGGCGGTCGACGTCGCGAGCCCACCCGCGTCGACGTCCAACGCCGATCCCAGCACCGTGGCCTCGGCGGTGGCGGCGTCGGTGATCGTCTCCATGCGGGCACCGTCGAGGACCAGGCTGGCGCGGGCCGCCGGGAGCTGCCGGTCAGAGCGGAGCTCCTCGCGCCGGTCGGCGGGGGCGGCGGCGACCAGGGTGGCCAGCCGCTCCACCTCGGCGATCAGGGCGACGAGGTGGGTGCTGCGCTGGAAGCGCTGGGTGGGGCCGGCGTTCACCGCCAGGGCAGCAGGGCGCCCCGGGCCGCCTGGGCCGTGATGCGCCCGTGCCGGCGACCGAGCACGTAGGTCGTGGTGGCCAGGCCGACCGCACCGCCGACGGCGGTGGTCGTCTTGACGACCTTCTTGACCCGCTCGGCGAACACCACGATGGGCCAGCCCCGCTGGTTCGCGACGTTCTCCAGGGGTCCGTCGGGGTTGACCGCGACCGGGTGGCCGACCATCTCCATCATCGGCAGGTCCGAGGCGGAGTCGCTGTAGGAGTAGCAGAGCTGCAGGTCGTAGCCACGCTCTGCCGCCAGCGCCGCGATGGCGACGGCCTTGCCCTCGCCGTAGACGAAGGGGCCGTCGAGCTGGCCCGTGTAGCGCCCGTCCTGCACCGCCGAGCGGGTCGCGATGGCCCCCTCCATCCCGAGCGCGCGGGCCAGGGGCTCCACCATCTCGATGGGGGAGGCGGACACGATCCAGCAGTCCCGGCCCGCCTCGTGGTGCATGTCGATCAGGCTGCGTGACTCGGGCCGGATCTTGTCGAGGATCTGGGGGATGGTCTCCTCGTTGAGCGCGAGCAGATCCTCCTGCTGCGCTCCCTCGACGGCGGCGAGGATGCGGTCACGGACCTGTTCGGAGCTCTCGTCGGTGGCGCCGAACAGCTTGAACGAGATCGCCTTGCGGGCGTCGGAGAGCAGATCGGTCAGGGGGATCATGTCGTTGCGCCACGCGGCGATGCCGAAGTAGTACGCGGACGAGCCGCTGATCAGGGTCCGGTCCAGGTCGAAGAACGCTGCTGCTGACGTGTCGGCCATCTCCCGGCTCCTCTCGCGGCGGTGCGCGATGCTAACGCCGTCCCGTCTTCGGGGTCGCTTCGGCGGTGCTGGCGGACAGCCCCGCACACACGAGGATCCCCAGGACCGGGTCGCCCACACGCTCCCTTCCCCGTGGAGCGTGGTGACGTCCCGATCGCTGGGGACCTCGCGAGAACCACCGTAGGCAGGCGGCGACGGGCTGTCGACCCCGGTGTCCACAGTGGCTGTGGACGACGACCCCCAGGGGGGTGGAGGACCTGTGGATGACGTGCTCGGACGCGGCCTCGGCCACGGCGGTACGCCGCTGAGCGGTACGCAGTGCCACCAGGCAACTGCACCGGCTCCACAGCCTGTCCACACCATGTGGACAGCGGGCGAGTTGCGCCCACCCGCCCCCTACGCTCGTCCGAGTGCGAGTGACGCACGGACATCCGGCAGGACCTTCCCCCGCCGATCGGGTGTGCTAAGCGGACGCTCGCCGACGCCGCGGTGACCACCGTGGCTGGTGTGGCGGGAGGAGCGTGATGATGGCGGCAGCGGCCCACCGACCGGCCCTGGAGCACCGGCCGGCGACCAGCACCTCGCCGCCGGTGGAGCTCCACCGCAGCCCGCGACGGCGGCGCAGCGGACAGGCCTCCCTCACCGACGGACGGGTGGTCGTGCGGGTCCCGGCCGGGTTGTCGGAGGCCGAGGAGGTCGCCATGGTCGACTCCCTGGTCGGCAAGGTCCTGCGGCAGCGGGCCGTGGCCGCCGTGGGCGGGGACCGCGCCCTCCAGGCCCGTGCCGAACGCCTGGCGGACACCTACCTCGACGGGATCCGGGCCACCTCGGTGCGGTGGTCGCCGCGGATGCAGCACCGCTACGGCTCCTGCAGCCCGTCATCGGGTGACATCCGCATCAGCGACCGGTTGGCGGCCCACCCGAGCTTCGTCGTCGACTACGTGCTGGTCCACGAGCTGGCGCACCTGCACGTGTCCGGCCACTCGGAGGCGTTCCACCGGCTCGTCGCGCGCTTCCCGGGGACCGAGCGGGCACGGGGCTACCTCGCCGGCTACGAGGCCGGGCTGGTCGCCGGGGCCCGGCCGATCCCCGGCCGGGCCGACCGGGCCGACTGAACCGAGCCGCCCGGTCAGGCGTCGGGTTCGTCCTCGTCCGGGGCGTCGTCGCCCGCCTGGTCCGGGCCGTCGCCGCCGTCGTCGGACGGCCCTTCCCCGCGACCCGCCGCCGCGATGCGCTCGTCGGCGCTGCCCTCGCGGGGGGCGTCGCCGAGCTCGCCGAACAGCTCGCTGAGGTCGTCGGGGATGTCCTCGCCCTCGGTGGTCCGGGCCAGCCACCTCGACGGCTCCGCCAGCTCGTCCCCGTCGGGCAGGTTCTCCGGGTGGGCCAGGGCGCGGTGCAGCCCCTCGGCACCCAGCGCGGCCTCCACGGCGCTGACGAAGCGCTCGCCCACCGTCTCGTCGTCGGGCTTGAGGTCGAGTCCGAGCAGGGCCTCCAGCAGCTGCTCGCCGTCACCCTTGGCGGCCCGGCGGCGACGCAGGACCTCCTGGATCCGGTCGTAGTCGGGGAGGCGCCCCTCGACCGCCCGGGCCACCTCGTGCCGGGCCCAGGCGCCGACCAGGCACACCACCCCCTGGAGCCGCGCGAGGATGCGCTGCTGCTCCGCGGTGGGGGGCAGCCGGAAGCTCGCGGCCCGTTCCATCGCGGCACCCAGCGCCTCCGGGTCCTCGGGGTCGATCCCGAAGGTCAGCTCCTCGGCCACCTCGCGCATCCGCTCGGCGTCGACCACGGTGCCCGCGGCGAAGCGGGCCACGAGCGAGCTCACGTGGGCCTCGAGCCAGGGCACGGCGTGGTAGAGCCGCCGGTGCGCCGCCTCGGTCAGGGCCAGGACCAGCGTCACCTCGGTGAGATCGAGCCCGTAGCCGGCCAGGTCGTCGGCGACGTTGACGACCAGGTGGTGGGCCTCCTGCCGGGGAGCGGTCGGGATGCCCAGGTCGTACTGCCCGGTCAGCTGCCGGGACAGCTGCCCGATGACCTGCCCGGCCTGCAGCCCGGCCAGGCCGGCACCGGCGGGCCGCAGCAGCTGGCCCGGGTCGCCGCTCATCAGCTGCTCGAGCATCGGTCGCAGCGCCTCGGGCAGGCCCTGCAGGCCCAGCAGCTCGTCGAGGTCGCCGGCGTCGCCGAGCTCGCCGAGCTGCTCGCGGGCGAGATCGACCATCGCATCGGTCGCGGCCCGCGCCACGGGCTCGACCAGGGGTCGCAGCGCGACGACCGCGGCGTTGACCCAGTTCTGGCGGGAACCGGGGACCACGCGGCCGGCGTCGGCCGGGCTCGGCAGCGGGGTGGCGTCCAGCCAGTGCTCGGCGAGCTCGAAGGCCTCGTGCACCCGGCGGGCTTCCTCGTCCGTGGCGGAGCGATCCCCGTCGGCCGCCACCTGCAGCGCGACCCGGGTGGCCAGGTCCCAGTCGACGGGGCCGGTCGGGGCGGCGGGCGGCTGGAAGCCGAAGCCGGGCATGGCACCCCCGAACATGGACTCCAGCTGCTGCTGGGCCTGCTCGAGTGCGCCGGGCCCACCGAGCTGTTCGAGCATGGCCCGCAGCTCGGGTGGCAGGTGGGCGAAGGGGTCGTCGCCCTCGTCATCGGGACGTTCGGGGTGGTCGCTCACGGCAGGTCTCACTGGTTGCGGTGTCTCGCTACGGTATTGGGAGCAGCGCCTCCGCGGTGCCGGGGGTGCGGGAGGGCAGCGCAGGTGAGCTCGATCGCCATCACCGGGGTCGGCGGGATCCTCGGGCGCCGCCTGGCCCGTCGGCTGGCTGCGGCCCCCGATGTGCACCGCATCGTCGGCATCGACCGGTCACCGCCCGAGGGGGTGGCCACGCCCCGGTTCACCTTCCAAGCGGCCGACCCGGGGACCGCCGACCTGACCGACGTCCTGCGCGGCATGGAGGTGGTCATCCACCTCGGTGGTGGCTTGGAGCCCGTCCGTGACGACGCGGCCGTGCGCACCCGCGAGGTCGATGCGGCACGCCGTGTGGCCGAGGCGGCCGCTGCCGCCGGTGTGGCGCGCCTGGTGCTCGTCTCCTCGTCGTTGGTCTACGGCGCGCACCCGGACAACGACGTGCCGCTGACCGAGGACAGCGAGCTGCGCGATACGCCCGGGTTCGCCGCCGCCGAGCACGCCGTCGAGGTCGAGCGGTGGCTCGCGCGCTGGCGCGAGGCGCACCCGGAGCTGTCGGTCGTGGTGCTGCGCCTGGCGCTCCTGGCCGGTCCGGGCCTCGACACCGTGGTGACCCGCGCCTTCGAGGCCCCGAGGATCCCTGCGGTCCGTGGGCACCGTCCACCCCTGCAGTTCCTCCATCCCGAGGACGCCGTGGACGCGGTCGCCCACGCCCTGAAGGCCGGCCTCGACGGGGTCTACAACGTCGCCGCCGACGGCTGGCTGTCCTACGACGAGGTCACCGCGATCGTGGGCCGTCGCTCCCTCGAGGTCCCCGAGGAGGTGGCCTACAGCGGTGCGGCGGGGGTGTACGCGCTCCGCCTCGGCGACCTGCCGCCGGGGCTGGTGTCGCTGTTCGTGCACCCTTGCGTGATGAGCAACGCGAAGCTCACCGACACCGGGTGGTGTCCCACGTACAGCAACCGGGACGCCGTCGCCTCGCTGGCCTCGGAGCACGCGGCCTTCGTGACGGTCGGGCGGTTCCGGTCCCGGTGGTCGACGGTGTGGCAGGGCGCGGCGGCCACGGCGGTGCTGGTGGCGGTGGGGCTCGGCCGGTGGGCGCGCGCCCGGCGCCGACGTCGGGAGGCGGTGGAGGGGGACCAGGGCCACGAGGCCGGCTGACGCCCGCGCTCGTGCCCCTGCGCGCACGCGCCCACGCCGGCCGCGCCGGTCACCGCCGGTCACCGCACGGGCGGGCGCTCGAGCCGGTGCGTCGTGCGCTGGGCGGTCGTCGCCGCGCGCCGCGACCAACGGGCTCAAGGCGGGGCCCTGGGCGGTCGATGTGCTGGGCACGGTGCCTCGGCCTCCCGGCGGGCATCGCTGATCCTGGCGCAGGAACGGAGCAGGCGATGACGTACGCGGTGCACCACCTCGATGGGCAGGGCGCGGTCCAGATGGAGGAGTTCCCCTCGCTGGAGTCAGGGCTTGCGCGGGTGGAAGCGCTGCGCAACGACGGTGCCGTCTCCGAGGTCCGGGTGTTCAAGGAGATCCCGATCGAGGTGCGGGCCTACTACCGCGCCGTCGCGGTGGAGGCCGACGCCGCCCCGGAGCCGCCCCTGCCGGTGTCGCCACCGGAGCCCGAGCTCGAGGCCGCGCTGCCGCCGTCGGGCGAGGAGCCGGCGGCCGCAGCCAAGGACGAGCTGTGGGACCACGCGCCGGCCGCGGACGGGTCCCGGGCCGACGAGTACCGGCACGTCGCCCAGGAGCCGCCCTCGGGTGCGATGGTGATGGGTCCGACCCCGGTCACCGTCCCGCGCGACGCCTCCGAGCCGCCGGAGCCGGCCCCTGAGCACCGTCGGAGCCTGTTCGGTCGCGGCTGAGCCCTTCGGCGGCTCGCGTCGCACCCTGCGGTCGGTCCCGGGGGGACCGGTGGCCGCCGAGCGGTAGCCTGGCGCCCTGCGTCGGACCGGGCTGGTCCGAGCGTCGGAGGGCCAGGTGACGGGCGAGACCTCGATCGCACGTCGGGTGCTGACGGCTTCGTTCGTGGTCGTCCTCGTCGGGGCCGCGGCCCTGCTGGTCCGGGGCCAGGTGCCCTGTGACGTGCTGGCGGCCCAGCCGGCCTGCCAGGTGGCGCTCCAGCCGGGCCCGATCGAGGACACCCTCGGGCTGATCACCGTGAGCGGGACGGAGGTCTTCCCGCCACCGGGAGGGACGCTGCATCTGACCACGGTCGCGGTGCAGGACGATCTCGGCCTGACCGGGTGGTTCGGCGCCCGCACCTCGCCCACCGTCGAGGTGGTGCCACGGGAGCAGATCTACCCACCGGGGTTCGACCGCGACGAGGTCGCCGAGATCAACGCGGCCGCGATGCGTGACAGCCAGCTCGTCGCCACGATCGTCGCCCTGGAGTCGCTCGGCTACGAGCTGCACCCCGATGGCGCGCTCGTGGTGGCCGTCCAGGCCGATGCGGTCACCGATGAGCTCGAGGTCGACGACGTCATCGTCGCGATCGACGACGTGCCCGTCCGCGAGAGCACCGAGGTGGTCGACGCCGTCCGGGCCCGCTCGGTCGGTGACCAGGTCAGCCTGCAGGTGCGAGACGTCAGCGGGACCCGCACCGTCGAGGTGGTCCTCGGCCGGAACCCGGACGATCCGGAGGTCCCCTACGTCGGGGTCCTGCTCACCACCGACCTCGACCTGCCCATCGGCATCGAGGTGGACGCGGGCGCGATCGGCGGTCCCTCGGCCGGCCTGGTGTTCGCGTTGTCGCTGCTGGAGCTGCTCGAGCCCGAGGACCTGATCGACGGACGGATCATCGCCGGGACCGGGACGCTCGCTCGCGACGGCACCGTCGGCGGGGTGGGTGGCGTCCCGCAGAAGGTGGCCGGTGCCTCGGCGCCCGCCGACGGCTCGGACCCCGCCGAGGTGTTCCTGGTGCCGCGGGACAACCTGGACGAGGCCCGGGCCGCTGCCGTCGCCGCGGACCTGCTCCTCGTCCCCGTCGGCAGCCTGGACGAGGCGTTGGCGGCCCTCGAGGCGCTACGTGAGGGTCGTGATCCCGCCGACAGCCTGCTGCTGGCGGCCTCCTGACGGCTCGGTCCACCCCGTGAGGCTCCGGGGCCGGGCGCCCACCGCGTCCTGGTGGGCGGTCAACGACAACGGTAGGTACCTTCGCGGTCCCCGCTCACCACGCGCCGAGAGGTGCCCGCGGCCCCGAACCTGACGGAGCCCGGTGGTGTCGGTGGGCCCTCGCGAGGTCGCCACGTGCTCCCGCCAGGGCCATCCTCAGGCCAGCCGGATCCACAGCGGCCCCGGTGCTGTCCCCATCCACCGCAAGCTCTGACACAAGGATCGTCGTGGGCGACCTCGTCCGACGCCGGCTCGGCACCGTCGTGGTGCTCGGCCTCCTGCTGGTGCTGTTCAGCGCCAACCGTATCGCCGTGCTCGTCACCGACTTCTGGTGGTTCGACGCCCGGGGCTTCCGGCAGGTCTTCACCACCGTGCTGTCCCCCCGGGTGGTGCTCGCGCTGGTGTTCGGTGCCATCCTGGCCCTGCTGATCGCGGCCAACCTGTTCATCGCGCGCAAGCTCCGGCCGTTCTACGTGCCGAGCTCCCCGCAGCAGGCGCAGATCCAGCGCTACCGCGAGATGGCCGACCCGTCCCTGCCGTGGCTGATCGCCGCGATCGCCGTGGTGTTCGGTGCCACCTCCGGGCTGGCGGTCAGCGCCAGCTGGGAGACCTGGCTGCTGTTCCGCGACGGTGGCACGGTCGGGATCGCGGATCCGCAGTTCGGGGTCGACCTCGGCTTCTACCTGTTCTCGCTGCCGTTCTGGTCGCTGCTGCAGACCTGGCTGTTCACCTCCCTGGTGCTCACCGGCATGCTCACCGCCGGCGCCCACTACCTCCTCGGTGGGATCCGTCCCGAGGCCGAGGACGAGAAGATCCTGCCGGCGGTCAAGGGCCACCTCGCGGTGCTCCTGGCGCTGATCCTGGCGGTGCGGGCCTGGGGCTACTGGCTGGACCGCTACGAGCTGCTGTACTCCGAGCGCGGGACGGTCACCGGCGCGGCCTTCACCGACGTCAACGCCGAGCTGCCGGCGCTCTACCTGCTGATCGGGGGGTCCGTCATCGCGATCGGGCTGGTACTGGCCTCGATCCGACGCTCCGGGTTCCTGCTGCCGGGCGCCGCGGTCGGGCTCCTGGTCGTCGCCTCCATCATCCTGCAGGGTGCCTACCCCGCCGTGATCCAGCGGGTCCAGGTCGACCCCCAGGAGCTGGCGAGGGAGCAGGAGTTCATCCAGCGCAACCTGGACGCGACCCGGGCCGCCTACGGCCTCGATGAGGTCGACCGGGTGCCCTTCTCCATCGCCAACGACCTCGACCTCGACGATGTCGTCGACAACGACATCACCTTCCTCAACGTCCGGCTGTGGGACCCGAACGTGCTGGAGACCACCTACCAGCAGCTGCAGTCGCTCAGGCCGTACTACGAGTTCAACTCCGTGGCCACCGACCGCTACGAGATCGACGGCGAGATGCGACAGGTGATGCTCGCCACCCGTGAACTGTCCCAGCTGCCGGAGACCTCCGACAACTGGCAGAACCGCCACATCACCTTCACCCACGGCTTCGGGGTGGTGGCCTCACAGGTCAACACCGCCAACCCCGAGGGCCAGCCGGTGTTCATCGCCTCCAACATCCCCGTCGCCGGTACCGAGGCGGTCGTGCCCTCCGAGCAGTCGTCGATCTACTTCGGTGAGTTCGCCAACCCGCCGTTCAACCTGGTGCGCACCGACGAGGACGAGCTCAACTTCGAGGACCCGGAGACCCAGGAACAGGTGCTCACCGAGTACGACGGGAACGCCGGGGTGGCCATCAACTCGATCGGCCGGCGGCTGGCCTTCGCGCTCAGGTTCAACGACTACAACCTGATCCTGACCAACCTGCTGCGCGACGACTCCGCGATCATCTACAACCGTCAGATCACCCAGCGGGTCCGTGAGGTCGCGCCCTTCCTGGAGCTCGACTCCAACCCCTACCCGGTGGTGGAGAACGGTCGGGTGAGGTGGGTCATCGACGCCTACACCACCTCGAACCGTTACCCCTACTCCCAGCGCCAGACGCTCAGCACTGGCACGGGCAACCTGCCGGTGAACTACGTGCGCAACTCCGTGAAGGTCACGGTCGACGCCTTCGACGGTGACGTGACGCTGTACCGGGTGGAGGACGACGACCCGATCCTCGACGCGTGGGAGAACATCTTCCCGGGCCTGATCACACCGGCGTCCGAGGCCGGGGACATCGCGAAGAACTTCCGCTATCCCCAGGACCTGTTCGCCCTGCAGTCGGACATCTACACCGCGTACCACATCCCCGAGGCCACGGCCTTCTTCAACCGCGCGGACGAGTTCGACCTGCCGAACGACCCGGCCCTGGCAGCCAACCAGGCCAGCGGCAGCGGTCCGGCCGCCACGGCGGATCTCGCCGCCGGGGGACAGCGGCTCGAGCCCTACTACCTGCTGATGAAGCTGCCGGGTGAGGAGACCGAGGAGTTCGTCCTCATCCAGCCCTACCTGGCACGCAACCGCCCCAACATGGTGTCGTGGCTGGCTGGCCGCTCCGATGGCGAGAACCTCAACACGCTGTCGCAGGTGCGCTTCCCCTCGGACCAGCAGGTGCTGGGACCGGCGCAGGCCCAGGCCCGCATCGAGCAGGACGACGACATCTCCGCCTACATCACGTTGCGCTCCCGCGAGGGTTCCGACGTGATCCGGGGGAACCTGCAGGTGCTGCCGGTGGCGGACTCGATCATCTACGTCCAGCCGCTGTTCCTGGAGAACCCGCAGGCGCAGATCCCGGAGCTGGCGCGGGTCGCGCTGGTGATGGGTGAGCGCACGGCCTTCGACCGGACCCTGGCCGGGGCCCTGAGCCAGATCATCGGCGTGCCGGTTCCTGACCAGATCGCCGACGAGGAGTCGGTCGATGTGGATCAGGTCGATGACGGTGTCGTCGACGACGACGACGCCGAGCCGGCCGATCCGGCCCAGGGGTCGCAGCGGCTGCTGCGGGATGCGCTGGAGGCCTTCAGCAGAGCTGACCAGGCGCTGCGTGACGGCAACCTCGCCGCCTACCAGAGCGCCGTCCGCGATGCGCAGCGGCTGATCGAGCAGGCTGCCGACGCTGCTGGGGTCGGGATCGACGAGTTGCTCGCCGATGACGACGAGCCGTCGGACGCGGAGCTCCTCGATGAGTTCGGCGACCTCGACGACGAGGGCGACGCGGTCGAGGACGAGGGCTAGCCAACGGATCCAAGGGGGCTGTCCGGACAACGCACGGCCGGACACCCCCTCGGTTCGACAGGCGTGTGAGGGGCACGGTACGTTCCTCACATCAACGGCGCGGGGTGGAGCAGTTCGGTCAGCTCGCCGGGCTCATAACCCGGAGGTCGCAGGTTCAAATCCTGCCCCCGCTACCACGAAAAGGCCCTTCGGGGCCTTTTCGCATTT
>PWWI01000257.1 GCA_003561535.1 Nitriliruptoraceae bacterium | reverse complement strand
ATCACCGACGAGTTCGTGGTCGTCGACGAGGCGCAGAACATCGAGCTGTCGGCGCTGAAGGTCGTGCTGACCCGGATGGCGACCGGCTCCAAGGTGGTGTTCTGCGGCGACCTCGGCCAGGTCGACAACCCCTACATCTCGCCGTATGGCGGGATGGCCGCCCTGATCGAGAAGATGAAGGGCAGCCCTCTGTTCGGCCACGTCACCCTGACCAAGGGCGTGCGCAGCCCCCTGGCCGAGCACGCGGCCACCATCTTCTGAGCGGGTTGCGACCGCCGTCGGTCTCGACCTGCCCCGGCCGGGGCTCGAGCTCGTCACCCTCCGCGGCACCGACCGGCTGAGGGGCGAGCGGTCCCCGCTGCCAGGCCCCTCTGCCCTGGCCGCCACCTGGCGGTGCCACCTACGGTCGACACAGCAGCGCCGAAGATCGTCCGGGCGCCGACCCGTCCAACCGCACCGCCGGCACGGCGAGCACGTCGCCCGAGCCGGGTGGTGATGAGGGACCGATGGCGGACCAGCAACCCGAGGAACACGTCCAACCCCAGCTCGGGGGTGGCACCGAGCCCGCACGGTCCGGCCGCCGGGCCCGGATCGGGCTGGTGCTCGGGCCGGTCGCGGCCATCACGACCTACCTGCTCGTGCCGGTGGGCGAGGAGGGGTTGACCGAGGGGGGTCGGGCCACGGCTGCCGTCGCGGTCCTCATGGCGGTGTGGTGGGTTGCGGAGACCTTGCCGTTGGCGGTGACCTCCCTGCTACCGATCGTGCTGCTACCCCTGACGGGAGCCCTGGAGCTGTCGACGACCACCGAGGCCTACGGCAACCCGCTCGTGTTCCTGTTCCTGGGTGGGTTCGTGCTGGCGCTGGCGATGCAGCGGTGGGGCCTGCACCGCCGGATCGCCCTGCTGACGATCCGCTTGGTGGGCACCCGGCCGACCCGGCTGGTCGGTGGTTTCATGCTGGCCACCGGGGGACTGTCGATGTGGGTCAGCAACACGGCCACGACGGTGATGATGTTGCCGATCGGGGTCTCGGTCCTCGGCCTGGTGGCGGTCAGGTTGGGCGGTGCTGCCGATGAGTACCCGTCGGAGCGATCGGTCGCGGAGATCGCCGGCGACGAGGCGCCGACCTCGGCCGAGGAGATCGCCGAGGGTCCGGCCCCCAACCTCGGCACGGGCCTGATGCTCGGGATCGCCTACGCCGCCAGCATCGGGTCCCTGGCCACCTTGATCGGGACGCCGCCGAACACCTTCCTCGCCGGCTTCCTCGCCCAGACCTACGGCATCGACCTCGGGTTCGGGCGCTGGATGCTGTTCGCCCTGCCGTTGTCGCTGGTGTTCCTGGTGATCGCCTGGGTGGTCCTGACGCGCTGGATGTACCCGCCGGAGATCGAGGACATCCCCGGTGGCGCCGAGCTCATCGACGAGGAACTGGAGACGCTGGGGCCCCTGACCCGGGGTGAGCGCAACGTCCTGGTCGTGTTCGTGTGCATGGCCGGCGCCTGGATCCTGCGCAGCCCGCTGCAGGACCTCCTCGCCGGCACCCCCCTCGCGGCCATCGACGACCCGATCATCGCGATCGCCGGCGCCATCGTGCTGTTCGCGTGGCCCGTCGACTGGCGCCACGGCGTGTTCACCATGGACTGGGCCACGGCCCGCCAGCTCCCCTGGGGCGTGCTCCTGCTGTTCGGTGGCGGGCTGGCTCTGGCGGCGGCGGTGGCGGGCAACGAGGTGGACGTGTTCGTCGGGCAGCAGCTGGCCCAGCTCGAGGCGATCCCGATCCCGCTGTTGATCGCCGTGGTGGTCGCCACGGTCATCCTGCTCACCGAGCTGACCTCCAACACCGCGACGACCGCGGCACTGGTCCCCGTGGTCGCTGGGACCGCCGTGGTCCTCGGGCTCGATCCGATGGTGCTCGCGATCCCCACCGCCCTGGCGGCCACCTGCGCCTTCGCCCTGCCCGTCGCCACCCCGCCCAACGCGATCGTGTTCGGCTCCGGCTTCGTGACCATCCCGCAGATGGTGCGGGTCGGCCTGGCGCTGAACGTGATCGGCACGGTGCTGATCGTCGCGGTGTCGGTGTGGCTCGGCCCGGTCGTGTTCGGGTTCTGAGGGGTCACGGCGCGACGCCGTCCGCGACGGTGCACCGGTAGGGGAGGTTCAGTTCAGTCGCGCGCGGGCTTCGATCGCCGCTCGACGCGCCCTCTGCCGCTCCGGCGTGTCGCCCTCGGTCAGCTCCAGGTAGCGCTCGTAGGCATCGGCGGCCGCGTCGAACCGTCCGGTGCGCACGTTGAGGGCGCCGAGTTCACGGTGATCCTCGGCGATCCGGTTCGGCAGCGCCAGCTTGACCTCGACCGCCCACCGCGCCTCGGCGAAGCGCTCGGCGTGGAGCAGCGACCGGGAGAGGTTGTTCAGCAGCCGGCGCACGATGCGCACAGCGGGGGTGGGGCGCAGCATGGCCCGGCGGAACGCCAGCCGACCGCCGGTCGCCTGGTGCACCCGGGTGATCAACGCCGGCTCGTCGAGCAGCACCCCGCCGTGGAAGGGATCGAGCGTGACGGGGTGCTCACCCCCGGCGATGCCGACGACGACGTGACCGGGCAGCCCGATCGGGTACGCCGCCACCCGCAGTCGACGTGCGATGGCGACGTAGACGATGGACAGGGTGAGCGGGAGCCCGCGGCGCTCGGCGAGCACGCGGTGCAGCAGCGAGGCGTCCGGGAGGTGTGACCGGTCCGGGTCGCCCCGGAACCCCAACCCGACACCGAGGTGGTCACGCAGGGCCGTGGCGGCTGCGACGCTGGAACCGAGGTCCGGGTGCTGGGTTCTTAGCCCGTCGGTCAACGCGTCGATGCGGAGCAACTCACCCTCGACGTCGAGGTCGGGAGCGCAGCCCAGCGCGCACAGCAACGCTGCTTCCGCCAGGTCGGCGTCGCTGCGCCGGACCAGACGGACGAGCCGATCGCGCACGTCCTCGGTCATGGGGCGCACGGTAGCCGTCGGCCCAGCTGGGCCCGTCGCGCTGCTCGTCGGCGCTGGTCGCACCCACGACGGGGTTGTCGGGGACGTCGGTCGCCTCGATACGGGGTGGCGTTCGACAGACGACTAGGTTCGTCTGCACGCCCTCGTGGCGGCTGCCTCCGAGGTAGCGGTCCGCCCGGGGGGAAACGGACGTCTCACGACACGCTCGGAGCACCTGGTGGCAACCATCTTCATCCCGCAGGAGCAGGCGGCCGGGGAACGGCGGGTCGCGGCGACGCCCGCATCCGTCACCAAGCTCCACAGAACGGGCATCGAGGTGGCCGT
>PWWI01000107.1 GCA_003561535.1 Nitriliruptoraceae bacterium | reverse complement strand
GGAACATCCGTGTGACCGGTGCCGAGTACCTGCCACGGGTCGGCCCGGCGGTGCTCGCCACCAACCACGTCAGCTACCTCGACTTCATCTTCGCCGGGTACGGGGCACGCCAGCAGGGTCGGCGGGTGCGGTTCGTCGCCAAGGCGGAGGTCTTCGACCACAACGTCTCCGGTCCGCTGATGCGCGGCATGCGCCACATCCGGGTCGAGCGCGGTGGTGACACCGAGGCCACGCTGCGCGAGGTCGGCCGCGCGCTGTCCGAGGGCGACGTGGTCGGCATGTTCCCCGAGGGGACCATCTCGCGGTCCTTCGTGCCGTTGTCCGGTCGCCCCGGTGCCGCTCGCATGGCGATCGAGAACGGGGTCCCGCTGATCCCGGGCGCCCTGTGGGGCAGCCAGCGGATCTTCACCAAGGGCCGCGAGTTCACCGCGGCGCGGGGGACGGCGGTCAGCATCGACTTCGGCCCGCCGGTGGCCTACACCCCGGACGAGGACCCCCTGACGGTGCACCAGCGGCTGATGGAGGCGATCGGCGAACTCGTCGATCGTGCCCAGCGTCGCTACCCCCAACAGCCCTCGGGACCCGGGGACCGCTGGTGGCTCCCCGCCCACCTCGGTGGTGACGCGCCAACGCCTGAGGACGCCGCAGCGCTGGCACAGGCCGAGGCCGACGAGCGGCGACGCAAGCACGGTGGCTGAGCGTGGCTGCAGCTGCTGGGTCCGGCCAGGACGCCGGCGTCGAGGTGGCGCGTCCCCGACCGATCCGGATCACCGAGGTGGACGACCAGCGGCTCGGTGACTACGCGGCCCTGACCGACGCGGCGCTGCGCAAGCGCTACGAGCACCAGCACGGCGTGCTCATCGCCGAGGGTCCCAACCCGGTGCGGGCGCTGGTGACCTCGCCCTACCCGGTGCGCTCGTTCCTGGTGACCGAGGAGCGGGTCGAGGCGATGGCCCCGGTGCTGGCGTCGGTGCGGGCACCTGTCTACGTCGTCACCCGAGCGCTGCTGGAGGAGCTCGTCCGCTTCCGCCTGCACCAGGGCGTGCTGGCCTGCGGTGTGCGGCTGCCCGCCGCCAGCCCGGCGCAGGTGGTGGCCGGCCGCCGTCGCGTGCTCGTCCTCGAGGGTCTCAACGACCACGAGAACCTGGGCACGCTGTTCCGCACCGCCCGGGCCTTCCGCGTGGGCGGGGTCCTGCTCGCCCCGGGCTGCGCCGATCCGCTCTACCGGCGGTCCGTCCGGGTGTCGATGGGGCACGTCCTGCACGTGCCCTTCGCCCGGGTCGAGACGACCGCTGCCGCCCTGGAGCTGCTCCACGGTGCCGGGTTCGCCACGCTCGCCCTCACGCCGGACACCGCCGCCCCGCCCATCGACCGCCTGGCGCTCGAGGGTGACCGCACCGCGCTGCTGCTGGGTGCTGAAGGGCCGGGCCTGAGCGCCGGGGCTCTGACCGGCACCACCAGCACCGCCCGGATCGCCATGGCCGACGGGGTGGACTCGCTGAACGTCGCCGCCGCCGGGGCGATCGCCTGCTACGAGCTCGCGCGTCGCGGCTGACACGTGCCCGGCGGCCGCCGCAGCTCCGGCTGCAGGTGCGGCCGGGCGGTCAGCCCTGGCTGCGCGGGTCGGGCAGGTCGGCCACGTCGACGACCCGGTGCTCGCGGCCATCCAGGGTGAAAGCCACCTCGATGGTGCGGCCGCGCAGATCGACGGTGAGTGCGGCCACCTCGCCGTTGCCGCTCCAGCGCATCGCGAGGACGGCGTCGTCCTCACCGGCCGGCTCCAGCGTCCAGGTGCCCTCGAAGGCCGGATGGTGGTTGCGGAACCGCAGGAGCGCGAGCAGCTGCTGGACGACGTGCCGCTCGAGGTCACCCGCCACCTCGGCCTCGGAGTAGTAGTGCCGGTTGATGTCGCGCCCGACCCCCGTCGCGTGGAGCAGGTCGACGTCGTTGTGGCCGGCCAGCAGCCCCACGTAGTAGACCTGCGGGATCCCCGGGAGGAACACCTGGACGGCACGGGCCAGCAGGTAGGCGCCCTCGTCCCCGCCGAGCGCGTCGAGGTAGGTGCAGTTGACCTGGTAGAGGTCGACGTTGGAGGCCGCGGCCCCCGTCGCCAGGCGCGAGGTCCCGTGGCTGTGCTCGTGGATGCCCTCGACGAGGTGGTCGATCTCCTCGGCGTCGAGCAGCCCCGGGTTGGTCGCCACGTCGGCGGTGTCGGGACCGACGTCGATCACCCCGATCCCGTCGTGGGTATCGAGGACCGTGACCGCGTTGTGGGGTCGCACCTCGCACCACCGCCGCAGCCGGCTGGCCGTGCCCGCGTACAGCGCGTGCAGCATCAGGGGGGGCAGCGCGAAGTCGTAGACGAAGTCCACCCGCTCGGCGATGGCCAGCTGCCGCTTCCAGTAGCTGTGGATCTCGACCAGCACCTCGATGCCGCGGGCCCGGGCTCGGGCGGTCAGGTCGTCGATGAAGTCGAAGGTCTCCTCGGTCATGAACGAGGAGGTGCCCGGGGTCTTGATCGCGTAGCCGACGGCGTCGAGGCGCACCACCTCGATGCCGTTCTCGCCGAACCGGTCGAGGATCGAGTCGAGGTAGGCGGTCCCCGCCGCCGAGCGGACATCGATGTCGATCTGCTCGGAGGTGAAGGTGGTCCACATGACCCGCTTGGTGCGGTCCCCGAGCTGGACCGCCGTCAGCGGGAGTCCCGGCCGGGGCCGGTAGAGCTTGCCGAGCAGGGTCTCGTTGACGCCGTCGGGGAACACCCGGTCCAAGGTCAGGAACAGCTCCGCGTGCTGCGAGGCCGCCCCCTCGGCGAGGAACTCCTGGAACTGCGGGGACCGGGCCGAGACGTGGTTGACGATCAGGTCCGCCATGACCGGGTGGGTGGCTGCGATGGCCTGCACGTCGTCCCAGGTGCCGACGCGGTGGTCCACGGCGCGGTGGTCGACGGGGTCGAAGCCGGCGTCGGCCCCGTCGATCGGGTCGAAGAAGGGCAGGAGGTGGACCCCGCCGAACGCACCCTCCAGGGGGCCGGTCAGGAGCGCCCTCAGTCCCTGCAGGTCGCCAGCTAGCCGGTCCGCGTAGGTGATGAGCTGGGCTTGGTTCAGCACGACGGGCCACCTGGGTCGGATCGGGCATCACGGGACGCTTTCGAGGATAGGCGTGCGTGGCCGCCGGGCCGTCGCTCTAGCCTCGCCCTCGCCACGGCCGCCCGGAGGTCCACGATGCCCACGACGTTGCGTGTCAGGTTCCACGAACTGGACCCCTACGGCCACGTCAACCACGCCGTCTACCTCACCTACCTCGAGGTGGCACGGATCGACCACCTCGCCGCCCGGGGCATCGACCTGCTGGAGCTGGCCGGGCGGACCGGCGCCCAGCTGGTCGTGGCCGGCATCGAGGTGGACGAGCTCGCAGCGGCGGTGGCGGGTGACGAGTTGACGGTGACCTGCACCTTGCAGGAGCGTCGCCGGGCCTCGGCACGGTTCGTCCAGGAGATCCACCGCGAGGCCAGCGTGCTCGTCCGCGCGCGGGTGCGGACGGCGATGATCGACGCCGCGGGTCGGGCGGTGGCGCTGCCCGAGGAGCTGGTCACCGCCATGGAAGGTCCCGTCGCCCGATGAGCGAGCTCACCCCCCTGGACCTCGAGCGGCCGGTGCGGATCGGCGTCCCGCGACGCCTGGTGGCGCTGCTCGCCGTTGCGGTCATCGTCGTCGCCTGGTGGCAGGTCTTGGACGCCACCGCCGGAGCGCGGGTGGTGACCGTCGAGCGCGACGGCGTCCCGGTGGACCTGCTGGTCCCGCCGTCCGCGGCGTCCGCGGCGGACGCACCGGGCGTCGTCGTCGCCCACGGCTTCTCCGGGTCGCGACAGCTGATGCGCTCCACGGCCCTGGCGTTGGCCGACGCCGGGTTCGCGGTGGCCGTGCCCGACCTGTCCGGTCACGGCGCCAACCAACGCCCCCTGCACACCGACGGCCGCGATCGGCTCGCCCGCGACGTCCTGGTGGCCGCTGACCTGCTGAACGAGACCGAAGGGTTCAGGGCGGGACCGGTCGGGCTGCTCGGCCACTCCATGGGCTCCGGTGCCGTCATGACCGCGGGGCTCGACGCGCCGGAGCGGGTCGCGGCCGTCGTGGCGGTCTCCCCGACCGACGCCGAGGTCACGTCCGCCCTCCCCAACGACCTGCTGCTGCTGGCGGGGGAGCGGGAGCCTCGCTTCGTCGCCAACGCCCGCGACCTGCTCGAGCGGGCCGGGGGACCCACCGGCGCCGACGCCGCGACACCGCGACGCGAGCTCGCGGTGATCGGTGGGGTGGAGCACGTCAGCATCCTGTTCAGCCCCGAGATGTACGACCGGTCCATCGCGTGGTTCGCCGCCAGCTTCGAGGTCGCTGCCGACCCGGCCGGCCGGGGCGTTCCGCTGATCGGGTGGTGGGCGCTGCACCTGCTGGCCGTGGTGGTGCTGTGGCGCTCGGTGGCCCCGGTCCTGGTCGACCCGTTGCCCGCGCCGCGGGCCACGGGTCGGGGGGTGCTCGGTGCGGCACTCGGTGCGCTCGCCGCGACCGTCGTCCTGGCCGTCGCGGGGGCGGCGGTCGAGCTGGCCGGGTTCGGTGGGATGCTGGTCGCGCCCCTCCTGGCCGTGTGGCTGCTGCTCGCGGGTGGGGTGTGGCTGTGGGTCGGGCCCCGCCCACCGGTCCCCGGCGGCCGCGACCTCGGATGGGCGGCGCTGCTGGTGCTGGTGCTCGCGGTAGCGCTCCCGGCGCTCGGATCGCGGGTCTGGCTCCCTGCTCTACCGAGCGGGAGCCGCGCCTGGCTGCTCGTGGTGTTCGTGGCGCTGGTGCTGCCCTGGTCCGTGGCGCTGGCTACCACGCTGCAGGGACCCCGGGGTTGGCGGGCGGCGGGGGGGTGGGTGCTGCTGGCGCTGGTGACCACCGCGGGCTTCGCCGTGGCCGCGAGCGTGATACCCGGGCTGGGCTTCCTGGTGCTGCTGCTGCCCCTGATCCCGGTCCTGCTGACGGTGGCGGTGGCGGTGTGGCTCCCGGTCCAGCGACCGTGGGCGGCGGGCGCCGCAACGGCGGTGCTCCTCGGCTGGATGCTGGCCATCCTGTTCCCGTTGGCCTGAGCCCCACGGCTAGCGTGCCCCGCCAGCGACAGCGAGGGGTGGCGGTGGAGGTCGAGGGCGCGAGCGTCGTGGTGACCGGCGGCGCCAGTGGGATCGGGGCCGCCATCGCCAGGGCGATGGCGGCGGCGGGCGCCCGAGGTGTGCTCGTGGCCGACCTCGACGGGGGCGGAGCTACGGCGGTGGCCGACGAGCTGGCGGCCGCGGGGATCGAGGCCATCGGGCGGGCCGTCGACGTCGCCGACCCTGAAGCGGTGACCGCCATGGTCACCACGGCTGAGAGCGCCTTCGACGGGCTGGATATCGTGGTGTCGAACGCCGGCATCGGCACGGGCGAGGGCGTGGATGCTCCACTCGAGCAGTGGCAGCGCAGCTACGAGGTCAACGTGCTGGCCCACGTGCACGCCGCGCGGGCGGCGCTGCCGGGCATGCTGGACCGGGGCTCGGGCGCCTTCGTCCACACCTGCTCGGCAGCGGGCCTGCTGACCATGATCGGTGATGCGCCGTACACCGTCACCAAGCACGCCGCCGTGGCGTTCGCGGAGTGGCTGGCGATCACCTACGGCGGTCGGGGGATCCAGGTCGCCGCCCTGTGCCCTCAGGGCGTCGAGACCGCGTTGCTCCGCGAGGCCGATCAGGGGATCGCCGGGCGCGCGGTCCGGGCGGCCGGTCCGGTCCTGACCCCCGGAGAGGTGGCCGACGACGTCGTCGCCGCGCTCGGCGACGGTCGCTTCCTGGTCCTGCCGCACCCCGAGGTGGCCGAGCATCTGCGGGGCAAGGCGACCGCTCCGGACCGGTGGATCGCCGCGCTGCAGCGGACCGCCGACGCGCTGCAGCCCTGAGCGGCCGCGCCGCCGTCCGCTCTCGACGGGCTGCACGGGCGGCAGGTCCGGCGGACGAGCCCCTGCTCCGTGGTCGCTACCGGACGAACACCTTGCCGTCTCGCTTGACGACCGTGCCTCGGCCGAGCGGCAGGAAGCGCGTCAACAGCTTGAAGCCGGCACCCAGCCCGGGGATCTTCGCGAAGATGCCCTGCGGGCCCCGCGTCATGCGGCCGCTGGCGACGTCGTAGCTGGCGCCATGCCACGGACACACGAGGCACCCGTTGTCATCGATCGACCCATCGGCCAGATCGGCACCGAGGTGGCGGCACCGTCGGGTCACCGCGAACAGTTCGTCCTGCGAGTTGCCCACGGCGTACCGATCGGCACGGTGGATCGTCCCTGGTAGCAGCTCGGCTGCGGGTCCGACCTCGATCTCACGCGCCATGTCTCGCGTCCTGTTCCTCGCGGATCACCACGGTAACCCGCGACGGCGGCGCCTGGGCTCAGCGGTGGAGGAGTTCGACCACTGGCCGGCTCGTCGGTTCCTGGTCGCTCCGGTACCACGTCGGGTGGATGACGGTCGGTGGGTTGGCGGGCCGAGGTGGTCCGGGTATGGCCGATGGTCCCCGCTGCCGACGGACCGACGCCGCTGGTAGCCCGGTCCGGTTCCTCCTTCGATGGATGGTCGAGGGTTGTGCCCACCAGGCCGTCCTGTGGCCCGTTCACGGCGAGGTGGAGGCGCGGTCGGCTGCTGGTGTTCTCACCGTCGCCTCCGTCCCGACCAGCGAGACCTCCCGGGGGGTTGACCGACATGACGACGCACCAGCTCCATCCCGAGGCCCGCGAGCTCGAGCGCGACGGGAGCCGGCTCACCTACTGGCTCCAGGGGCCGGAGGACGGCCCCCTGATCGCCCTGACCCACGGCGTCTCACTCGACCGGCACGCCTTCAGCGGACAGGTCCCGGTGCTGGTCGAGGCCGGCTACCGGGTGCTGACCTGGGACATCCGCGGGCACGGACGCAGCCAGCCGATGGGACCCGACATCAGCCTGGCGCAGATCGCCGACGACCTCGTCGCGATCCTCGATGATGTCCCGGTCGACCGTGCCGTGATCGCCGGACAGTCCCTCGGTGGCATGGTGGTCCAGGACCTGCTGGACCGCTACCCGGACCGGGTCGCCGCGATGGTCGTCATCGGCGCCCCGGCGCTCGGTGACCGCCCGGGTCGGGTGATGCGGGTGCTGCAGCGCCTGCGGGTCCACATGATCAGGGCCTGGCCGGACCGGCTGTTGCGCCGGGTGTTCACCGTCGTGGTCACCAAGGACCCGGAGGTCCGTGCCTACATCGCGCACGCCACGGAGCAGCTCGACAAGCGCGGCTTCGTGGCGGTCTCCTTCGCCGCGATGGACGGGTACCTGCGCGAGGAGCGAGCCCGCTCGCATGACGTCCCGGTGCTGCTCGTGCACGGCGAGCAGGAGGAGCGGTCCGTCCTCGAGTCGATGCACCGGTGGGCGGCACGTCGGCCCGCGGTCCGCCACGAGGTCGTCGCCGGCGGCCACCTCGTCAACCAGGAGAACCCCGAGGCGTTCAACCAGGCGCTGCTCTCCTTCCTCGCCGAACACGTCCCCTCCGGGCCCCGGCGCTGAGGGCGAGGTCCGCCGGCCCGACACCCGGCGGCGAGAAGCAGCCACTATCCGCTGGTTCTCGCCCGCGGTCGCGTGTGGGTCGGTTGTGCGCGGGGTTCGGTGGGGAGAAGCAGCCGGTATCTGCTGGTTCTCGCCCGCGATGGCCCGCGATGGCCCGCGATGGCCCGCGATGGCCGGCGGGGGCCGGCGGGGGCCGGCGGGGGCCGACGGGGGCCGGCGGGGGCCGGCTGCGGCCCGCAGCCGGCCCGACGTGGGCCCCGGTAGTGGTGGGGGCCGACCGAGGTGACCAGCTGTGCCCAGCCCTGCGAGCTCAGCGGTTGAGGAGCTCGACCAGCCGCCGGTGCAGCGGTAGCGACTCGAGCCAGCCCTCCGGTGCGCGGCTGCCACCTTCCAGCGCTCGGTACAGCGGGTGGCGCTGCTGCCGCAACCACTCCAGGGACGCCACGAGGTGGTCATTGGTCAGCTCGGCCGGGTCGATCAGCCGGCCCGGTTCGCCGTTCAGCAGGTAGGCGTCCCAGGCGTGGCGTAGCACCCAGGTGTCGGGGTCCTCCATCAGTCCCCGCAGACGGGCGGACTGCTCCTCGCTGAGCTGCGCCGGGACGGTGCGTCGCCAGCCCTGTCGCGCGCGCTGTCGGGTCGTCATCGAGGCTGCTCCTGGTCCTGGGTCGTCCACGCGTCGGCGATCTCCGCCATGCCGGCGCGGAAGCTGCGGTGGGGGGCGATGCCGAGTGCGCGGGGGAGCCGGTCGGTGGCGTACCTGCCGGCCCACGCCGGCTCGTCGGTGCCGGGTCGCTCCGGCACCGGGCCGGGGAGCAGGTCGACGACGGCGTCGAGGTAGTCGGCCACGGTGACGTGGCCGCCCACCACGTTGGCCACGAGCGGCGCGCCGGGGGCGGGCCCGGCCGGCGACGGCGTCCACGGGTCGTCCAGGGCGGCGGCTGTCTCGATCGCGTCGACGAGGTCCTCGACGTGCACGAAGGCGAAGCTCCGCCCCCGGGGAGCGGGGAAGCCGCGGCCCTCGGCGATCGCCGTCGGCACCCGGGTTCCCCAGGTGGAGGTCGGCCCGGCGCCGAGCACCGCCGGTGGTCGCAGGATCGCCACCGCCGGGCCCTCCTGCGTGGCCAGCAGGAGCCGGTCGGCGCCGGCCTTGGTGCGCGCGTAGGGGCTGGCGTCCTCGTCGTCGTCGGCGACCAGGGGTGCGTCCTCGTCCACGACCCGCACGTCCTCCGACGGGTCCGCGTACACCGAGGTGGTCGACACGTGGACGAACCGGGGGGTACCGGCCTCCACGGCGGCATCGCGCAGACGCCGGGTCCCCTCGACGTTGACCGCGGCGGCGGTGGCCAGATCCGGTCCGGCGGTGGCAGCGGCGTGCACGACCACCTCGACGTCCGCGAGGAGGGCGGGCGTCACCGCCTCGAAGCCGCCGAGGTGGAGTTCCACCCCGAGCTCGGCGAGGTGGTCGTCGTGGCGGCGCACCGGCGCGACGACCGGGTGGTCGAGCATCGCCAGCCGCGTGGCGATCCGGCCACCGACGAAGCCGGTGGCGCCGGTCAGGAGCACACGTGCCATCGGGTTGCCTCCCGAGGTGGGCGTCGGAGCTGACGTCGCAGCGCCTCACGCTACCCGTCCCGGCCGCCCCCGGACGCGCGGGCAGGGCCGTGGGTCGGAGCCGTCCGACGGGTGGCATAGCCTCGCAGCCACCCGCGTCGGAGCGCCCCGACGCACACGACGGACACGAGGAGCACACCGTGGAGATGCCGTACCGCCGCCTTGGCAACTCGGGCCTGAAGGTCTCGGTCCTGAGCTTCGGCTCCTGGGTCACCTTCAAGAGCCAGCTCGACGTCGACCGAGCGAAGGACTGCATGGCCGCGGCCTTCGAGGCCGGTGTGAACTTCTTCGACAACGCCGAGGTGTACGCCGGCGGCGAGTCGGAGCGCATCATGGGCGAGGCCATCCGCGACCTCGGCTGGCAGCGCCACGAGTACGTGGTGACGAGCAAGTTCTTCTGGGGCATCCACAACACCCCTCACACGAAGAACACCCTGAACCGCAAGTACCTGCTGGAGGCCGTCGATGCCTCCCTGGACCGGTTCGGTCTCGACCACCTCGACGTCATCTACTGCCACCGCGCCGACCCCGAGACCCCGCTGGAGGAGACGGTCCGCGCGATGTCCGACGCGATCGACCGCGGCCGGGCCCTGTACTGGGGGACCTCGGAGTGGACCGCCGACGAGATCCGGGGGGCCTGGGACATCGCCGACCGCCACGGATGGCACAAGCCCATCACCGAGCAGCCGCAGTACAACCTGCTGTGGCGGGACCGGGTGGAGAAGGAGTACGCCCGGCTCTACACCGACATCGGGCTCGGGACGACCATCTGGTCCCCGCTGGCGTCCGGGCTGCTGACGGGCAAGTACCTCGACGGCGTCCCCGAGGACAGTCGGGCCGCCCTCGAAGGCTACGAGTGGTTGGGCAAGCGGCTGGCCGACGGGCGGCACAACGAGGCGCTGCGGCGCTTCAAGGAGGTCGCCGAGCGCGACTACGGGGTCACCATGGCGCAGCTGGCCATCGCCTGGACGGCCGCCAACCCCCACGTCTCCACGGTGATCACCGGAGCCTCCCGGGTCGAGCAGGTCAGGGAGAACATGCAGGCCCTGTCGGCGCTGGAGCAGCTCGATCCGGCCGCGGTGGAGGAGATCGCGGGCATCTTCGCCTGAGCGGGGGGTGGCCGGACGGGCTCACCAGCCGCGCAGGATCGGCATCCCCTCGGCGTAGCCGGCCCGGGTCTGGACCCCGACCCGGGCCCGCTCGGTGAAGGCCGCGAGGTCCAGGGCGCCGGCGTAGGTGAAGGCGCTGCGCAGCCCGGCGACGATGACGTCCACCAGGTCCTCCACCCCCGGACGAGACGGGTCCAGGTACTGCCGGCCCGAGGAGATGCCCTCCTCGAACAGGGCCTTGCGTGCCCGCTCGAAGGCATCCTCCCCGGCGGTGCGGACCTGGACGGCACGGGCCGAGGCCATCCCGAAGGAGACCTTGTAGGCGCGCCCGTCGGCGTCGCGCTCCAGATCGCCCGGCGACTCGTAGGTGCCGGCGAACCAGGACCCGACCATGACGTTGCTGGCCCCGGCGGCCAGGGCCAGAGCGGCGTCCCGGGGGTGGCGGACCCCACCGTCGGCCCAGACGTGGGCGCCGAGCTCCCGGGCGGTCCGGGCGCACTCGAGCACCGCGGAGAACTGCGGCCGGCCGACCCCGGTGGCCATCCGGGTGGTGCACATCGCTCCCGGGCCGACCCCGACCTTGACGACGTCGGCGCCGGCGGCCACCAGGTCCTCGACACCGTCCCGGGTGACCACGTTGCCGGCGACGACCGGCACCGCCGGGTCGAGCCCGCGCACGGCCGCGAGCGCCTCCAGCATCCGGTCCTGGTGACCGTGGGCCGTATCGAGGACGAGCACGTCGGCGCCGGCCTCCAGCAGCGCCGCCGCCCGAGCCGCGCTGTCACCGCGGACCCCGATCGCCGCCGCGATGCGCAGCCGTCCGGCGCCGTCCAGGGCCGGGCGGTACAGGGTGGACCGCAGCGCCCCGGGTCGCGTGAGCAGCCCGCGGAGCCGTCCCTCCTCGTCCACCACCGGGGCCAGGCGGTGGCGCACCTCGGCGAGTTCGTCGAAGGCGGCCCGGGGGTCGACCCGGTCGCTGATCACCGCCGGATCGGTGGACATCACCTGCCCCACCTGGGTGAAGCGGTCCTGGCCCTCGAGGTCCACCAGCGTCACCACGCCGATCGGATGCCGGTCGGCGTCGAGCACGACCGCGGCACCGTGGGCGCGCTTGGGGATCAGGTTCAGCGCCTCACCGACCGTGTCGTCGGGCGCGAGGGTGATGGGGGTCTCGAACACCGGATGGCAGGCCTTCACCCCGGAGATCACCGATGCCACGATCTCGAGCGGGATGTCCTGGGGGATCACCGCCAGACCTCCGCGCCGCGCCAGGGTCTCGGCCATCCGCCGCCCGGAGACCGCGGTCATGTTGGCGGCGACCAACGGCACCGTCGTCCCGCTGCCGTCGCCGGTGGCCAGATCGGCATCCAGGCGGGAGGTCGAGCCCGCCCGAGCGGGCACGAGGAACACGTCCTCGTAGGTCAGGTCGTGGCCCGGTGGCTGACCCTCCAGGAACTCCATGGCGACCCCTCGCGCGACGGTGGACCCCCCGACGCTAGCGGGCGACGACATCTCGAGGCAGCGGCGCGTTGACCTCCGGTGTCCTCTCGACTAGTGTTGAGTCAATAGTCGTCGAGGTAGTGGGAGGCCGCGTGGGTGGTGAGGGGGCAGCCGATGCTGGCGCGTCGAACCGGGCGTGCCGGGCGGCCCTCTACCGTGCCCTGGGCGACGAGCGTCGGCTGGCGGTGGTGGACGCGCTCCGTCTGTCGGACCGCACCCCGGGCGAGCTGGCCGAGCTGACCGGGCTCGGGTCCAACCTCGTGGCGTTCCACCTCGGTGTCCTCGAGGAGGTCGGGCTGATCGAGCGCACGGCCTCGGAGGGGGACGCACGCCGGCGCTACGTCCGGCTCCGGCTGGCGGCGGTGACCGAGCTCGGTCCCGTCCCGGGGCTCGTGGCCGACGACGTGCTGTTCGTCTGTACCCACAACGCGGCGCGGTCCCAGCTCGCCGCGGCGCTGTGGGAGCGGGCCACGGGCCGACGGGCCGGCTCGGCGGGCCGGCAGCCGGCACCGGCCGTCCACCCACTGGCGGTGGCCACCGCTGAGCGCCACGGGATCGACCTCTCGGCCGCGCGCCCTCAGGGCTACGACGCGGTCGTGACTGCACCCGACCTGGTGGTGTCGGTGTGCGATCGGGCCCGGGAGGCCGGGCCACCCTTCCCCGCGCCGACGCTGCACTGTAGCGTGCCGGACCCGATCGAGGGTGGGCCGGAGGAGTTCGAGGCCGCCTACCTGGAGCTCGCCGCCCGGATCGACCTGCTGGCAGCCAGCGTCACGACGGCGGCATGAACGTCCACCGGCACCCGCTCGGTGGCAGCCCCACAGGAGCACCACCATGGCCACTCTGGCACTCTCCCTGGCGCAACGTCACGCCCTGACCGAGGCTGCGGTCCGACTGCAACGCGAGTTCGACGGCACCTTCAACCTCGAGACCATCCAGCGCTACCTCGACGACTCCCTGGAGCGGCTCTCCGGGGCCGTCTACCTCGACTACGTGTCCCTGCTCGCCGAGCGCTTCGCTCGGGAGCGCCTCACCGCGATCGCCCAGATGGAAGGACTCCTCGTGTCCGACACCCCCACCGTGCTGTTCCTCTGCGTCCACAACGCCGGCCGCTCCCAGATGGCCTCCGGCTGGCTCCGGCACCTCGCCGGTGACCGGGTCCAGGTCCTCTCCGGCGGGTCCGCACCGGCGGAGACGATCAACCCCTCCGCCGTGGAGGCCATGGCGGAGAAGGGCATCGACATCACCGACCAGTACCCGAAGCCGTGGACCGATGAGACCGTCGGCGTCGCCGACGTGATCGTCTCCATGGGCTGCGGGGACGCCTGCCCTGTGCTGCCCGGCAAGCGTTACCTCGACTGGGAGCTGGAGGACCCGGCCGGCAAGGGTGTGGACTCGGTCCGGCAGATCCGCGATGACATCGAGCAGCGGGTCCGTCGGCTCATGGACGAGCTCGGGGTCGAGACCGCGGACGCCTGAGCTCAAGGGTCGGGCGGACCCGGCAGCGGAGGCCGACCTGGGCCGTCCTGCGGGCCGCGCCCACGTGTGCGCCGACGGGCGCGCCACGCCCGCAAGCCCCGGCGGGCTGCACCGAACAGCGCGATCGTCACTGCCGTGCCGGCGACGACCAGGACCACGACCAGCAGCAGCGCCAGCACCGGGTTGGTGACGGCGACCCACACCACCGTGGCGACCAGCCCGTCCTCGAGCAGGCTCACCCCGGCGTTGGAGATCGGCTCCGGTGAGGCGTTGACGGCCAGCCGGGTGGTCGCCTTGGTGGCGTGGGCCGACAGCGCCAGCCCGCCGGCACCCAGGGCGGCGACCGCCTGCTGCACGGAGTCGGCCTCGCCGGTCAGCAGCACGGCCAGCACCGCCGCGCCGGCGGGTCGCAGCAGCGTGTGGACCGCGTCCCAGACCGAGTCCAGCACCGGGATCTTGTCGGCGACGAACTCGAGCGCGAACAGCAGCCCGAGCAGCACCAGGGTGTCGGTGCGGGTCAGCGCCGCGGGCACCTCACCGGGACCGAACCGGCCGAACAGCCCGAGCGCCAGCGCGGCACCGTAGAGGTTCACCCCCGACGCCCATCCGGTGCCGGCGACGAGCCCGACCACCGCGGCATCCATGGGGCCTCCTCGTTGGCGGCGCCCTGGCCGTTACAGCCCGTCGACCAGGTCGAGCCACAGCTGGGTCGACAGCGCCAGGGACTCCACGTCGATGCGCTCGTCGTGGCCGTGGTAGCGGCTCTGGAAGGTCTCCAGGGGCACCGCGGCGCTGTACATCCCGGCCCCGTAGCTCGGGATGCCGCGCCGCCGGAAGAAGGCAGCGTCGGTGCCACCCACCGTCATCCAGGGCAGCACCTCGGTGCCGGGGTGCACGGCCTGGGCGCGGCGGCGCAGCAGGTCGAACAGAGGAGTGTCGGCGGCCGAGGCCGAGGCGGCCCGTGACACCTCGCCGGGCACGATCGTGACGCTGGCGATGAGGTCGCCGAGCGCCTCGGTCAGCATCGCGTCCACCTCGGCGCCGCCGACCCCCGGCAGGGTCCGGATGTCGAGGTCGATGTGGACCGCGTCGGGGATCACGTTCATCTTCGAGCCGCCCTGGACGACGTTGGGGCTGATGGTCGTGTGGGTGCAGGCGTGGGCGTAGCGGGCCGTCCTCGGGGGCAGCTCGGCGAAGGCCTCGTGGATCCGGCCCGGATCGACCAGGGCGGCCTTCAGCTCCGGCGGCACGTCGAGGTGGGCGACCCACGCCCGCCAGTGGGCGCTCAGGGTCGGGGCGGGCTCGTAGGCCGTCAGCCGTTGGATCACCTCGGCGGCGGTGACCAGCGCGTTGTCCGCGCCGTAGGGCATCGAACCGTGCCCGGGGGTGCCCTTGACGGTGAGCCGCCGCCAGCCGATGCCCTTCTCCGCCGTGGCGAACACGATGGCCCGGCCCTGGGCACCGTCCACTGGGATGCCGCCCGACTCGGTGAGCACGTAGTCGCAGGCCACGTCGGGCCAGGCGTGCTCCACGATCCACTCGGCCCCGAGCGAGCCGCCGGCTTCCTCATCGGCCACGCCGAGGAACTTCACGGTGGCCCGTGGCCGACGGGCCCTGGTGGCCAGGTGGTGGACCGCTATGGCCATGGAGGAGGTCAGGTTCAGCATGTCGACCGCACCGCGGCCCCACACCTCGCCGTCGATCAGGTCCCCGCCGAAGGGGTCCTCCCGCCATTCGTCGCGGCTGACCGGCACGACATCGAGGTGGCCGAGGAGCAGCACGGTGGGCGCGGACGGATCGGTGCCCTCGACGGTGGTCAGCAGGCTGCGACGGCCCGGCACCGGCTCGTACTGGACGGCGTCGAGCCCGTCGAGGACGTCCTCGAGCACGGCGACGTTGCGCACCTCCTGCCCCGAGGCCGCGGTGCCGTCGTTGACGCAGGCGTTGCGGATCATCGCCTGCAGCACCTCGACGGTTCGGCCGGTCAACGCAGGGTCGGTCTCGGTGCTCACCTGTGGACTCCCCCTCGCCTCACCGCTGGCCCAGGAAGGATTCCAGGCCCCAGGAGACCAGGGAGACGATCAGGGCGGCGAGGAAGGTCCAGCCGAAGCCGTCGCTGGTGAGCGCGAGCCCCAGCGCGTCGGAGACGAACACCGTGATCGCCAGCACGATCGCGTTGACCACGAGCAGGAACAACCCGAGGGTCAGGATCACCGCCGGGAGCGACAGCAGCTGGAGGATCGGCTTGACCACCGTGTTGATCACCCCGAGGATCAGCGCGAGGATCAGGAACCCCACCCAGGCGTTGCCGCCGTAGTCGAAGTTGAACCCTTCGAGCACCTCGACGGCGACCCACAATGCGGCCGCGTTGATCAGGATCCGGATCACGACGCTCACTGCTACCTCCTCGACCGCATGAACCGTAGTCGGCCGAGGCGAGGATGGCGTACGTCGCCGGGCGGCCCGGCTCCGAACCTCGGGGGCCGGCGGATCGCCGCGCCGCCCGATCCGGTGAGGAGGTGCTCGATGGATGTCACGCGCCGCTACCGCTGTCCACCGCAGCTCGCCTGGTCGGTGCTCACCGACGTCGCGACCTGGCCGCGGTGGGGGCCCTCGGTGACCGCGGTCCGCCTCGACGGCCAGGAGCTCGGCCCCGAAGCGACCGGACAGGTGCGGACCCCCGTCGGGCTGTGGCTGCCCTTCGCGATCACCCGATGGGATGAGGGCCACCGGTGGGGCTGGCGGGTCGCCGGCGTCCCGGCGACCGGCCACCGCGTCGAGCCCGATGGTCAGGGCTGCCGGATCGCGTTCGAGGTGCCGGTGCTCGCCGCCCCCTACGTCGTTGCCTGCCGGATCGCCCTGCGCCGGTTGGCCGTCATCCTGGAGGAGGAGCGGGGGTAGCGTCGAGCGGTGATGGCCACCGTCGGTCCCCACGCGTCCTCCGACCCGGCACCCGCCGGGACCGGTGTCGTGGGCTTGGACCTCCCCGGCCCGGCCCTACCGGTGGACGCGGTCCTGGGACCGCTGCTCGCGGCCCTGACCGGAGCTGGTCGTGCGGTCCTGGCAGCCCCGCCCGGCGCCGGGAAGACCACCCGCGTCCCGCTCGCGCTGCTGGCGCGGGACCGGAGGGAGGAGAGGCATGGCCGCATCGTCGTGCTCGAGCCGCGACGGGTGGCCGCCCGTGCCGCCGCCCTGCGCATGGCGACCCAGCTCGGCGAACCGCTCGGTCACCGGGTCGGGCTGACGACCCGGGACGAGCGCCGCCGTTCCCGGGCCACCCGCATCGAGGTCGTCACCGAGGGGGTGCTGCTGCGCCGTCTCCAGCAGGACCCGTCACTGCCCGGCGTCGGCGTGGTGATCTTCGACGAGTTCCACGAACGCAACCTGGAGGCCGACCTGGCCCTGGCCTTCGCGCTGGAGACCCGGGCCGCGCTCCGTGACGACCTGGAGCTGCTGGTCGCCTCGGCCACCCTGGAGGTCGACCGGGTCGCGGACCTCCTCGGCGGCGCCCCCGTGCTCACCGCCGAAGGCCGTCGACACGAGGTCGCGGTCGAGCACCGGGCGCGTCCGCGCCCGGGCCGCCTCGCCGAGCAGGTGGTCGACGCGGTCCTCGACGCTCTGGCGGCCGGTGACGGTGACGTGCTGGTGTTCCTGCCCGGTGCCCGGGAGATCCGCGACGTCGCGCGGTCGCTGTCGGCGGTGACCGATCCGGCGCGGATCCTGGTGCGGCCCCTGCATGGTGCGTTGTCGGCGGCGGACCAGGACGCGGCGCTCGCGCCGGCGGTGCCCGGTACCCGCAAGGTGGTGCTGTCCACCGACCTCGCCGAGTCCAGCGTCACGATCGAGGGGGTGCGCACGGTGGTGGACGCCGGGCTGTCCCGCGAGCCGCGCTACGACCCGACCACGGGGCTGTCCGGGCTGGTGACCGTCCCGGCATCGCGGGCCTCGGCCGAGCAGCGGGCCGGGCGCGCCGGCCGGACCGCTCCGGGGCGGTGCATCCGGTTGTGGCCGGAGCGCGAGCACGCCGCACGTGACGCGGCCCCGCGGCCGGCGATCGCCACCGACGACCTCACCGCCGCCGCCCTGGAGGTGGCCACCTGGGGCGCCGAGGTGGCTGAGCTCGCCCTGCTCGACCAGCCGCCGCCAGCCGCCTGGTCGGCCGCGGGGCAGGTGCTGCGCGACCTCGGCGCGCTGGACGCGGCCGGCCGGCCCACCCCCCACGGTCGGGCGCTGGCGCGCCTGCCGCTCCACCCCCGGCTCGGGCACCTGCTGCTCCTGGCGGCGGCCAGCGGGGTCGCCGAGCTCGGTGCGGACCTCGCGGCGGTGCTGGCGGACCGTGACCTCCTGACCACCGGCCCCGAGGCGCCCGATGCCGACCTCGCCAGCCGGCTCCAGGTGCTGCGGGGCGGCCCGGTCCCCACGGGCAGTCGCCTGCGACGCGGCGCCCTGGCCCGGGCCCGTCGCGAACGCGACCGTCTCTCGAGCCTGGTGGCCGAGGTGGCGGTGACGGGACCGGCGCTCGGCGCCGGGGCGCTGGTGCTGTCGGCCTGGCCCCAGCAGCTGGCGGCGGCACGACCCGACCGCCGGGGCGGCTACCTGCTGGCGAGCGGGCGGGGCGCCGAGCTGGCGCCCGCCGACCCGCTGGCCGGCGAGGCGTGGCTGGCGGTCGCCCACCTCGACCGCGGTCATCGGACCGCGAGGATCCACCTGGCCGCCGCGCTCGACCTCGCGGAGGTGCGTGCGGTGCTGGCCGAGCGCCGCACCGAGGAGCGCGAGGTGGCGTGGCGGGACGGCGACGTCGTCGCCGAGCGGCGGGAGCAGGTCGGGGCCGTGGTGCTGGAGCGGGCCCGGCTGCACGCGCCCGATGCCGACCTGGTGCTCGCCGCGCTCCTCGACGGGCTGCGTCGGGAGGGTCTCGGACTGCTGGACGTCCGTGACGAGGATCGCCAGCTCCAGGCCCGTGCGGGCCTGGTCCGGCGCGTCCTCGGTCCGGACTGGCCGCCCCTGGACGATCGCGACCTGCTGGAGGACGCCGAGGAGCTGCTCGGACCCTTCCTGCTGTCGATCCGCAACCGCGCGGAGCTGTCCCGGGTGCGGCTCGGGACCGTCCTGGCCGCGCGGCTCGGCCCTCAGCGGCTCCAGCAGCTCGACCGGCTGGCCCCCACCCACCTCGAGGTCGCCTCCGGGAGCCGGCGGCGGCTGGACTACACGCCGGGCGACCGACCCGTCCTGGCCGCGCGGGTGCAGGAGCTGTTCGGGGCCACCACGACGCCGACGGTGGTGGACGGTCGGGTGAGCGTGCTGCTCCACCTGCTGTCGCCGGCGGGCCGCCCCGTGCAGGTGACCGACGACCTGGCGGGGTTCTGGGAGCGCGGGTACCCGCAGGTCCGGGCCGAGCTGCGGGGCCGCTACCCCAAACACGCCTGGCCCGAGGATCCGCTGACCGCCCGGGCCCTGCGTGGGACGCCGCGCCGCAGGTAGCGCTGCTCGCTACGAGGTGGCGGCCGAGGTGGCGGCGTGGACCGCGTACAGCCGCAGAGGTCGGTGCCCGCGGTTGAGGATGTTGTGGGGTGTCCCGTCGGGGATGAACAGGAGGCTCCCGGCCCGGATCGGTGTCCGCTGCCCGTCGAGCTCCGCCTCCCCGGTCCCGGTGACGACGACGATCGTCTCGTCCGCGCCCTGGTGGGTCTCCCGGCCGATCTCCCCGCCGGGCGGCACGGTGACCACGTCGACGTGGCTGTCCGGTCCGGTCATGACCTCACGACGCAGCGCGACGCTGCCCGCGGGGTCGGTGACGCTTCCCTCGGTCGTGGCGGTGTCCATGGTGTCCATCCTCGGTGTCCATCCTCCTGCGGCCACAACGAAACGACGGGCCCCATGGGCCCGTCGTGTGTGCCGTGCTCGACCTGCTCGCGGTCCGCCCCCCCGGCCGAGAGCCACCGACTCACGACGGGTTCCCCACCGCCGACTCCGATCCACTCGTCAGCCCGGACGCGCACCTATCAGCCAAGCGCAACGCCGACCCGCGGGGGAGGGGCGAAGGACCCGGGTGTCGACAGCTCATCCGACGGGGTCCGACCAGGACTCCCGCGTCACCAGCCCAGCGTGTCGAGACGCGCGGCGACCCCCGACAGGTAGCTCGCGCCGAACAGCCGCACGTGGACCAGCAGCGGGGGCAGCTGCAGGAGCGGCAGCCGCTGCTGCCACCCCGTGTCGAGGGTCCACTCCTCCTCGTATCCGGCCCTGAGCGCGGTCCCGACCGACCCGAACAACTCCAGCATCGCCAGGTCGATCTCCCGGTCGGCGTGGTGCACCGCCGGGTCCAGCAGCCACCGGTCGGCGAGCACGTTGCCCGACCACAGGTCGCCGTGCACCAGGCTGGGGACGACGTCGTGCTCGGCCACCTCGGCGACGCGCCCCTGCTCGAGCGCGGCGCCGAGCCGTGTGGCCAGGTCCCGGGGGAGATCGTCGAGGTAGGGGCGGAGCCGAGCCTCGCCGAGGAAGGTCGGCCAGTCGTCGGTGGGCGGGTTGGCCTGGGGGAGCGGGCCGATCACGTTGTCACGGTGCCATCCGAACCGCGCCCCGGTCGTGCGGTGCAACCGGGCGAGCGCCCGGCCGAGCTCGCGACGGTCACCGCGCGGCCCCGAGAGGTACTCGAGCACGAGCACGGAGCCGTCGACGGCGAGCACCTCCGGCACGGGCGCTCCGGCGGCTGCCAGCGCCGCCAGGCCCTCGGCCTCCAGCTCCGCCGGGGTGCTGCCGTCCTTAACCACCACCTCGCGGCCGTCGACCAGCTCCGCCCACCACACCGCAGCGATCGACCCGCCCGACAGGGGACGGGAGCGGCGCATCCCAGGCAGCTCTGCCGGCAGGCGGGGCGGTCCCACGGAGGTCACGGCTGTACCGGAAGCGTCACGGCTGCACCGAACCCCGGGCAGCCAACGCCTCATCGACACCGCCGTGGGCGAGCAGCCCCACCAGGGTGGTCGCGGTGCGCCGGCAGATCGCGACGACCTCGTCGAAACCGTCCTCGCCGCCGTAGTAGGGGTCGGGCACCTCGACCTCGCCCGTCGCGGCCGGGTCGAACTCGCGGAACAGCACGATGGGGGTGTGGATGCCGGCGCTGCCGGCGAGGCGCTCCAGGTCGGCCAGGTTCGAGCGGTCCATCGCCAGCACCAGGTCGGCGTCGTCGAGCGCGACCCGGTCGACCCGCTCGGCCGAACCGTCGATGGTCAGCCCCACCCGCGCGGCAGCGGTGCGCATCCGTGGATCGGGTGGCTCGCCGACGTGCCAGCCGCCGGTCCCGGCCGAGCGCACCTCGAGCTCGAGTCCGGCCTCGGCAGCCGCCTCCTGCAGGGCCGCCTCGGCGGTGGGGGAGCGGCAGATGTTGCCGAGGCAGACGGCCAGGACGGTCAGGGGTCGGGTCATGTCACGGCTTCCGGTGAGAGGACGACGGTCACGTGGTCGACGTCAGGGGACTCCTCGAGGGCGGTGGGGCCGGGGACGTCACCGGCCACCAGCCGCGCCGCGGCCGCCGCCCCGGGTGGGTAACGGATCAGGGTCGTCACGGTCGGCGGGGCGTTGACGACCTCGCCGATCGGGTAGCCGAGCGCGGCGAGCTGGTCGGCCACCTGGCCCGCCAGGCCGGCGACACCGGCACCGTTGGCCACCGTCACGAGCACGTCCGAGCGGGAGAGGGCGGGCTCCTCGGGCTCGCCGTCGTCGACCGCCTCGAGGAGCACGCTGCCGTCCCGGAAGCGGGCGAACAACACCTCCGCCTCGGGCTGGCGCAGATCGAGGACGGCGGCACCGCCGGAGGTCGTGCGGGGGTCCACCGGGACGGTGTAGGAGGCCACGGTGCCCGCGGCGATCGAGCGGCCCGCCCACGCCAGCTGCGCCAGGTCGAGCACCCCCATCGATCGGTCGACCTCGACGGCGTCACCCGCGTCACCGGACAACCGCCACAGCGCGACGGGGTTGAACAGCACCTCGGGTTGCGTCATCTCACGGGCCAGCGCCTTGACGAAGCGCTGCTGGCGCTGCATCCGTTGGAAGTCGTCGTCGATCTTGCGGACCCGGACGTAGCCCAGCGCATCGGCTCCGTCCAGCACCTGGCAGCCGGCTGGGAGGTCGATCCCGGCGTCACGGTCGGCGATCGGGTCCTCCAGACACAGCTCCACGCCGCCCACCGCGTCGACGACGTCCCGGAAGCCACCGAAGGTGACCCTGACCGCGTGGTGCGCGCGGATACCCGACGCCCGGTGGATCGTGTCGACCAGGCAGCCGGGCCCGTCGATCGCGCTGGCGACGTTCAGACGGCCCACGCTGTCGTCGCACCGCTCCACCCACAGGTCGCGGGGGAAGGACAGCATCGCGGCCTGTCCGCGGTCCACGGTCAGCAGCAGGATCGTGTCGATGCGCTCCCCGGTGAGCACGTCGGCCCTGCCGGTGGACAGCTCCCGTTGCTCCTCGGGGCTCAGGCCCTCGCGGCTGTCGGAGCCCATCAGCAGGATGTGCGTGGGGGATCCGCGGCTGGCCAGGCCCTCGACCGGCATCCGGGTCAGCCGGGCCGAGACGAGGAAGGGCACCACGAGGAGGGCGACCAGCACCGCCACGAACAACAGCAGCAGCAGCCGTCGCGGACCCCGGCGGCGGCGGCCCTTGCCGCCGACCTCGGGCCCCCAACCCTGGGGCTCCACCGCAGGTGGTGGTGCTGCCTGCGCTCGCCGTCTGCTCACCGGTGCTCCTCGGTCCCGGGCCGCGACCCGCTCGGTCCTCGCGCCGACCTCGGGCGGGTGCAGTGTTCCATCTGCGGCCGGACCTGCAACGCAACCCGCCCGGCCGCTCGGACGTCGTCATCGCTCGCGCCGCGCGCGCGGCGGGGTCGGCGGTAGGGTCGCAGCACCGTGCCCCGACGGTGCCCGACTCGGGGAGGAGGTGGCGAGGATGGACGCCGTGCAGGCGCAGGCGGCTGACCGTGAGGCGCTCGTCGCCCACGTGCGCAGCTCGGTCATCGGGGACGCCGAGGCGGTGGTGACCCCCTTCGGTCCCCGCAGGGTCGTCTACGCCGACTACACCGCATCGGGCCGGGCGCTGTCCTTCATCGAGGACCACCTGCGCGAGGTGGTGCTGCCCCTCTACGCCAACACCCACACCCAGACCTCGGGGACGGGTCGTCAGACCACCCGCTTCCGCGAGGACGCCCGCCGCATCATCGCCGAGGCCTTCGGAGCCGGCGAGGAGCACGTGGTGCTGTTCACCGGGACGGGCTCCACCGGTGCGATCGACCAGCTGATCCGCGCGCTCGGGCTGCGCCTGCCGGTGCAGCTCGATCGGCGGTACGGCCTGACGGCGCACGTACCCACCGACGAGCGGCCCGTGGTCTTCATCGGCCCCTACGAGCACCACTCCAACGAACTTCCCTGGCGCGAGACGATCGCGGACGTGGTCCGCATCCCGGAGAACGGCGACGGCCACGTCGACCTCGACGCCCTCGAGGCCGCCCTGGAGGCCCACGCCGACCGACCCCTCAAGATCGGGTCCTTCTCGGCGGCCTCCAACGTCACCGGCATCCTCACCGACACCCGCGCGGTCTCCGTGCTCCTCCACCGGCACGGGGCGCTGGCGTTCTGGGACTGCGCCGCCGCTGCTCCCTACATCGACGTGGCGATGGCCCCGCACCGCCCCGGCCCCGATGGGGACCGCCGGGATGCCCAGCTCGACCACAAGGACGCGGTGTTCGTCTCGCCCCACAAGCTGGTCGGCGGACCCGGCACCCCCGGCCTGCTGATCGCCCGTCGCGAGCTGTTCACCAACCTGGTGCCCACGGTGCCCGGCGGTGGCACGGTCGCCTACGTCAACGCCCACGAGCACCGCTACCTCGACGTCCTGGAGGAGCGCGAGGAGGGTGGCACCCCCGACATCGTCGGCGCGATCCGTGCGGGCCTGGTGTTCCAGCTCAAGCGCGCGGTCGGTGAGGACACCATCCTCGCCCACGAGCAAGCCGCGATCGAGCGCGCCGTGGCCGCCTGGCGGCAGGAGCCGAACCTCCAGGTGCTCGGCAACCTGGAGGCCGAGCGGCTGTCCATCGTCTCCTTCGTCGTGCGGCACGGGCCGCGCTACCTCCATCACGAGCTGGTCGTGGCGCTGCTCAACGACCTGTTCGGCATCCAGGCCCGCGGTGGCTGCTCGTGTGCGGGGCCCTACGGCCACGAGCTCCTCGGGATCGACGAGCAGCGGTCGCAGGCCTACGAGCGGGCGATCGACGCCGGGGGTGCCGGGATGAAGCCGGGCTGGGTGCGCATCAACTTCACGTGGTTCCTGACCGACGCGGTCGTCGACTTCCTGATCGAGGCCGTGCGGTTGGTGGCCAGGGACGGCTGGCGGCTGGTGGACGCCTACCGGTTCGATCCGGCCACCGGGTGCTGGACCCACCGCGACGGCCGGGTGCCACCGCCGATGTCGCTGGACGACGTGTCCTACACCGGTGGCACCGTCACCTGGCCGGCTCGGCGCCACCAGGTCCCCGACGACGCGCTGGAGGATGTGCTCGCCGAGGGTGCGCGGCTGCTGCAGGCCGGGACGCCGCCGGTGCGGGAAGCACCGCTGGCGCTGCCCTCTGACGTGGAGGCCCTGCGGTGGTTCCCGCTGCCCGGCGAGGTGGAGGCCGACCGCGCCCGCGTCAGCGGGTGACCGAGACCCGCTCGAGGTGGGCGACGTCGCTGAAGCGGTCCAGGCTGAAGATGTGACGGCTCGCGATCCTGGCGGTGCGCAGCACGGTGATCGAGGCGTGGGCGGAGCTGAACCGTTCCCACTCCCACGGCTCGGGTGACAGGCCCAGCAGGTGGCCGAGGATGACCGAGTTCGTGCCGGCGTGGGCCACCAGCAGCAGTCGTCGATCGACCGCCTCGGCGGGCACGTCCCACAAGAGCTCCTCGTCCCGGACCACCCCGTGCTCGGCCAGCTCGTTGGTGAGCCCGAGGGTCACCCGCGCGTGGAAGTCATGGAAGCTCTCGCCACCGGGCATGCCCTCCCACCACTCCTCACGTGACCGGTCCCGGGCGGTGGCCATCGCCCGCCCGACCTCCTCGGCGGGGCTGCCCTGCCAGGAGGCGGGCATGTGGATCTCGTGCATCCAGGCCCGCTCGGTGACCGCGCCGGCGTCGACCGTGTCGATGACCGGTGCGGCGGTGCGGCGGGCGCGACGGGCGGTGGACACGAGCACCTCGTCGAAGCGCTCCCCGGCCATGCAGGCCGCGAGCTGCTCGGCCTGGGCCTGACCGAGCTCAGTGAGCCGCGGATCGACCTGGGCCGCGCGGCCACGGTTCCACTCGGGCTGGGCGTGTCGGACCAGGACGAGTTCCATGGGTGCCACGGTAGCGCCGCGGCGCCGCCGGCCGCTGGACGCGGCAGCACCCCGGTTCACGCCTGCCCGGTCTCCCACTCCTCGTCGTCCACCTCGACGTCGCGCTCGTCGGCCATCGTGACCGCGAGCCACTCCAGGGCCTCCTCCGCGGTGACGACGTCGGCCGCGGCGGCCTGGCGCGCGGTCTCGATGCGGTTGCGGGCCCAGCTCAGGTCCAGGTCACCCTCGGATCGGTAGGAGCCGTCGGTCTCGTCCAGGCGCTGGCGCAACTCGAAGGCTTCGACCGCGGCCATGACGGCCTCGGCGCCACGACGGGGGCGAGGCGTGTGACGGGTGGTCATGCTGGCCTCCTCGGGGGCGGTCGGCGACGGGCATCCACCGTAACGACCGTCGGCGGTGACCTCCAGTGCCGACCGTCCCCAACGGCGATCCTCAGGCCGACGGGCGTCGCCGGGCGGGGGCTGCGGCCACGACCTCCTTGAGCTCCTGACCGGGGGTGAAGCAGCAGTCGGTCGGGCAGGCATCGTGGTTGGGGCCGCGCGTCCCGAGCGAGCGCGCCGGGGCGTCGGCCGCCCGCTCGAGGACCAGCTCCCGGATCATGGCCACGAACCGGGGGTCGGTGCCGACGGTCGCAGCCCGACCGAAGGGCAGCCCCAGCCCCTTGGCGGTGTCCACGGCCTCGACGTCGAGGTCGTAGATCACCTCCATGTGGTCGGAGATGAACCCGATCGGGACGCACCCCGCTCCCGGTGCCCCCTGCTCGGCCAGGGACGTCAGGTGGTCGTTGACGTCGGGCTCCAGCCACGGGACGAACTCCGGACCCGAGCGGGAGTTGAACACCAGCTGCCACGGCCGTTCGCCGCCGTCCGGCAGCGGTGCACGTTCGGACAGCAGCTCCATCACGATCCGGCAGGCCTCGTAGTGCTGGGTCTCGTAGTCGCAGTGCCGTGACATCGTCCGCGGGATCGAGTGGGTGGTGAAGACGATGTGGGCACCGTCACGAGCGTCCTCGGGCAGCGTGGCCAGCGTCTCGAGGATGAAGTCGACCTGGGGCTCGATGAAGCCCGGGTGGTTGTAGTAGACCCGGAGCTTGTCGAGCTCGGGTGCATCCTCCACCTCGGCACGCGCCTCGGCCAGGTTCTCCCGGTACTGCCGGCATCCCGAGTAGGAGGAGTAGGCCGAGGTGACGAAGCAGATGGCGCGCCGGACGCCGTCGTCGCGCATCTGCGCCAGGGTGTCGGGGAGCAACGGGTGCCAGTTGCGGTTGCCGAAGTAGACCGGCAGGTCGGGTCCCTCGGCTGCCAGGAGCTGCTCCAACTCGGTGATCAACGCGCGGTTCTGATCGTTGATGGGCGAGCGCCCGCCGAAACCGAAGTAGTGCTGGCTGACCTCCTCCAGCCGCTCCCTGGGGACGTCGCGCCCCCGGGTCACGTTCTCCATGAAGGGGATGACCTCGTCGGGGCCTTCCGGGCCGCCGAAGGAGACCAGCAGGATCGCGTCGTAGTCGGTGGGCATGGTGGTCCTCTTCGCTCGGGGGGCCGGTCGTCGCCGACCGGGTTCGGGGTCAGTCGGTCCGGGGATGGTCGTCGGGAGGAGTGTCCGGAGGGGCAGGGTCGTGGCCGGGCGGCGAGGCGAAACCCCGCTCCAGGGAGACCTCGGCACCCGCCGCTGCCCAGGCACGGTCGAACCGGCGCAGCCGGGCGGTGGTGGGTCGCACACGCAGCAGGATCGCGGTGGCGGCGACGCCACCGATCGCGACGTTCCACCGCGGTCCGATCATCGCTGCCAGGATCGTGGTGACGAGCACCAGGGTCTCGGCGATGACGGCCTGGAGGACCAGACGGGTCCGGAACTCTGCGACGGCGGCGGTGTCGTCGGACGGCGGGGTCGCCGCGAACACCCGATCGATGCCGATGGTGGCCAGCAGGGCAGCGACCGAGATCGCGGCCGCGAGGGCGAGCGGGAGTGCCGCCGGCAGCGCCGGTTCGACGTCGACGACCACGGTCAGGATCGTCGCGAGGACGACGACCCCGGCCAGGAACGCCAGCCACAGCAGGCGTTGCCGGGCCAGCGGGCCCCGGTCGTCACTGGGCGGCATCGCGGCGCTCCTGGGTCACACGCACCTGGGTCCGAGACTAGGAGGTCAGCGCGGCGGCGTCGGTCCCATGGCTGGTGGGACGTGCTGCGCCAGCCAGATGCCGACCAGGATCAGCCCACCACCGGCGAGCGCCGAAGCTCCGAGCCGCTCGTCGAGCAGCAGGGTGCCCGCCGCCACGGCCACGATGGGGATCAGGTAGGTGGTCAGGGTGGCGTTGGTCGCGCCGACGCGGGCGACCAGGAGATAGAACACCAGGAACGCCAACCCCGTCCCGAGCGCGCCGAGCAGCGCCACCGCACCCAGCGTGGTCGGGGTCAGGGAGGTCACCGCCGGACGCCCTTCGACGAGCCACGCGACCGGCAGCGTGATGACGGCGGCGCTGAGCACCTGGCCCGTGGCGATCGTCAGCGGTGGTGCCCGACCGGAGATCTGGCTCTTGGCGAACACGGCACTACCGGCGTAGCCGAGCGTCGCCAGGACGACCGCCAGCACGGCGAGGACACGGCCCGGCTGCTCGACGTCACCTCCCACGATCACGGCCACCCCGCCGAGCGCGAGCAGCAGCCCCGCCAGGCGGCGTGGCGTGATGCGCTCGAGGCCGACGAGGGCGGCGACCAGCAGCGTCGAGGTCGGCACGATCGCCATCAACAGCCCCGTCAGCCCCGATGGCAGCCGCTGCTGAGCCCAGGCCACCGCGGCCCAGGGCAGCGCGTTGTTGACCAGGCCCAGGGTCGCCAGGCGCAGCCACAGGTCCCGCCCGCGGGGCAGCCCGCTCCCACGCAGCAGGAGGATGGTGAGCAGGACCACGCCACCGACGCCGGTCCGGCCGGCCACGATCCAGAGCGGTCCGAGCTCCCGCAGCGCGAGCTCGATGAACAGGAAGGACAGCCCCCACATCGCGCTCAGCAGCAGGAGCAGGCCGACGTCCACGGGAGCGAAGCGAGCGGCGGTCGCCACCGGCGGGCGTCGCGGTGGGTCGGGCGGTTCGGACACGGACGACCTCGGCGCCGAGGCGCCAGGGGCGGGCCGGGCGCGGCGCCGCCACGCTAGCCAACCACCACCGACGGCCTCCAACCCGGCCCGCCCGGGGATCAGGGGGCGCGTCGGAGAGGGAGGAGGAACGGGTTAGCCTGAACCGTTCCGCGTCCGCAGGAGGTGCTCGTGCCACCCTCGTCCCACCTCGAAGGTGTCCCCGACGACGCTCCCCAGTGGTTCCTCGACGGTCTCGCGACCCCGCCCGAGGAGGGCGAGGTCGAGGTCGACGGAGCCGCTGTCCACTGGCTCGCCTGGGGTTCGCGGCAGGATCCGACCCTCGTGCTCGTGCACGGCGGTGCGGCCCATGCCCGTTGGTGGACCGCCGTGGCTCCGAGCCTCGCGCGCTCCCACCGGGTCGTCGCCGTCGACCTGTCGGGGCACGGCGACAGCGGGTGGCGGGAGCTCTACGACGGCGAGCAGTGGGCCATGGAGATCCTGGCGGCTGCCGCCGAGGGTGGCGGGTCCGGTCGTCCGCTGGTGGTCGGGCACTCCATGGGAGGGTTCATCACCATCGTGCTGGCGGCCCAGCACGGTCCCTCCCTGGCCGGCGCGGTGGTGCTGGACGCGCCGGTCCGCCGTCCCGATCCGGAGTCCGAGGAGGGCAGGGGTGGACGGATGTTCCGGGCCCCCAAGACCTACCCCGACGTCGCGACGGCGGTGGAGCACTTCCACCTGGTCCCGCCGCAGCCCTGCGAGAACGGGTGGTTGGTGCGCTACGTCGCGCGGCACAGCCTGCGGACGACCGCGGATGGCTGGACGTGGAAGTTCGACCCCCGGGTGTTCACCGCGCGCAGCGGGCCCTCCCAGCCGAGCCAGTTCGGTGACCGGCTGGCACGGGCCGGGTGTCGGATGGCGCTGGTCAACGGGGAGCGGTCGGCCATCGTCGATTCGGAGGTACGGGCCCACGTGTCCGCCATGCTGGCGGGCTCACCCGCCGCCGAGGCGGGCATCCCGGTGCTGGACGTGCCCTTCGCCTACCACCACCTGCTGCTCGACCAGCCGCTGGCGGTGGTCACCGCGATCCGCGGCGTGATGGCGGCCTGGCGGCCCATCGGACGGGGACCCGCTGAGGTCCGCGTGGACCCAGTGGGTCGCTGAGCGTCTACAGCTTGCGCAGCCAGACCCCCTCCACGGCGTGGTCGGCGCCCTTGGTCAGGATCAGATCGGCGCGGGTGCGGGTCGGCAGGATGTTCTCGACCAGGTTGCGCCCGTTGATCTCCTCCCAGATCTCCGTCGCCGTGCGGTCGGCCTCCTCGTCGGACAGCGACGCGTAGCGGCGGAAGTAGGAGCGGGGGTCCTGGAAGGCGGTGTCGCGCAGCCGTCGGAAGCGCTCGACGTACCAGCGTCGGATGTGGGTGTCGTCGGCATCGACGTAGATCGAGAAGTCGAAGAAGTCGGAGACGAAGACCCCACGCTCGCCGTCGGTGCCGGTCTGCAGCACGTTCAGCCCCTCGATGATCAGGATGTCGGGCTGCCGGATGACCAGCTGCTGGTCGGGGAGCACGTCGTAGCGCAGGTGGGAGTAGACCGGGGCCCGGACCTCTTCGACGCCGGACTTCACCGCCCCCACGAAGCGGACCAGTTCGGCGGCGTCGTAGGACTCCGGGAACCCCTTGCGGTCGAGCAGGCCCCGGCGCTCGAGCTCGGCGTTGGGGTACAGGAACCCGTCGGTGGTCACCAGCGCGACCTCGGGGTGATCGGGCCACCGCTTCAGCAGCGCCTGCAGGATCCTCGAGGTCGTGGACTTACCCACCGCCACCGACCCGGCGATCCCGATCACGAAGGGCACCTTCGCCGCCAGCGAGCCGAGGAAGGTGTCCGTCGCGCGGTGGAGGTCCTGGGTGGCGGCGACGTAGAGGTTCAGCAGCCGGGACAGCGGGAGGTAGACGTCGGCGACCTCCTCCAGCGACATGGCGTCGTTGATGCCGCGTAGCTGCGTGAGATCCTGCTCCGTCAGCGTCAGCGGGATCGCGGACGCCAGCGCCGCCCAGTCTGCGCGCTCCAGAGCGACCCAGGGGGACGGGTCGAAGGTGTTCACAGGCGCCTCGTGCGTGGCGGTGGGCGGACAGCGCGCAGCCTAACGCGGGCACACGCCAGCTCGGTTCCACCTTGCTGGAGGCCACGGCGGCGCGTCCGAGGGGAGCGCAACGCCACCGAGGGTGGCGGACCGGAGGCGACCCTGTGAGCGGTCCGGATCGGCCGGAGGTGGGCGGATCGGGCCGCCATGCGCGACACTGACGGTTCCTCGTGGGCCCTGGCCGGGCGCCGGGCCCGGTCGAGGGCTGGTTGTCCGACCCACACCCCGACCACCTCCAGGAGCATCGTGGATCTCGGCGAGCGCCACCTGTTCTTCCAGCGCGTCCTCGCGGCCGCGCTGGTGGTGCTGCTGGTGCCCATCTTCGTTGCGATCGGTGCGGTGGCCGATGAGCAGCCGGTCCGCGTCGGTGAGCCGGCGCCGCGCACCATCTTCGCGGAGTCGCTGGTCCGCATCACCGACGACGAGGCCACCGACACCGCCCGCCGGACGGCTGCCGAGGGCGTGGAGCCGGTACTCACACCGGACCGTGAGGCGCAGTCCGCCATCGTCCGGGACGTGCGTGAGGTGTTCCTCTCCACCCGTGAGGTCCGCCTCCCTGACCCCGAGGCCGACGGTGCGATCGGCTCGACGCCGCGGCCGACCGAGCAACGGGAACGCCTCGCCGTCCTCGAACCCGACCTCGATGAGGACGTGATCACGGCGCTGGTCGGCCTCACCTCCAACCAACTCGACGTCGTCGAGCGGGAGACGATCGCCATCGCGCAGGAGCTCGCACGACAGCGGGTCGAAGAGGAGGACCTCGACCGCCTGCTGGAGGAGCCCCTCTCCGTCGAGCTCGCCCTCCGCAACCTGCCCGGCGACAGCGGCACCCGGATCGTGCAGCCGGTGCTGGAGCAGAAGATGCGGCCGACGGTGACCGTGGATCCCGACGCCACGGCCGCCGCGCGGCAGCGGGCAGCCGAGGGCGTGGAGGAGGTCACCGAGACCTGGCGTCCGGGGGAGGTGATCGTCCGCGCCGGGGACGTGGTGACCCCGCGCCAGGTCCAGGCCGTCGAGGAGCTCGGGTTGGGGGGCGGCGGACCCTGGCGGGCGTGGCTGGAGGCGACCGTCGCCATGCTGCTGGTCAGCGTCGTCGCCGGGGTCTACCTGTCCCGCATGCAGCCGATCGTGTGGGTGACCGGGAAGAAGCTGCTGCTGCTCTCGCTGCTGGTCGTCGCCTACGGGTTGCTCGTCGTGGGCGTGACCGCCGTGGTCGATGCGACCTCGGCAGGCTGGCTGTTCGCGGTGCCGGCGGGCGCCCTGGCCATGCTGATCGCGTTGCTGATCCACCCCGTGATCGGTATCGCGGCGATGCTGCCCGCCTCGGTGCTCGTGCTGCTCGTGCGTCCCGACGCGGGTTCGGTGGCGCTGTTCGCCGCGATCGTGGTGCTGCTGAGCGTCCCGCTGACCACCAGGATCGCCAAGCGCTCGGACCTGCGTTCGGCCACGCTGCGGGCCGGGTTGTCCTACCCCGCCGTCGCGGCGGCGGTGGTCATCGTGTTCGGGCCGACCGACGAGCTCGGGGTCGCGATCGCTGCGGGTGCCGTCAACGGACTCGTCACGGCGCTGGCGGTCCAGGGGGCGCTGCCCTTCCTCGAGACGATGTTCCGGCTGCCCACCGTGACGGCCCTGCTGGACCTGGCCGACCGCAACCACCCGCTGCTGCGGGAGCTCGAGGCCAAGGCGCTTGGCTCCTACAACCACTCGGTGATGGTGGCGTCGCTGACCGAGCGCGCCTGCCGGGCGATCGGCGCCAACCCGCTGCTGGGCAGCGTGGCCGGCCTCTACCACGACATCGGCAAGGTGCGGCAACCCCACTTCTTCATCGAGAACCAGCAGGGCATCGCCAACCCCCACGACGACCTCGAGCCGAAGGTCTCGGCGACGATCATCCAGAACCACGTGGTCGACGGGGTCGAGATGGCGATCGAGCACCGGCTGCCGCCGGAGGTCGTGGCCTGCATCGGCAGCCACCACGGGACGATGCTGGTCACCTACTTCTACGACAAGGCCATCCGGGCCGCCGGCGGCGACCGCGATGCGGTGGATGAAGCGGCGTACCGCTACCGCGGGCGCAAGCCGCGGAGCAAGGAGGCGGCCCTGCTGCTGCTGGCCGACTGCTCCGAGGCGACGACCAGGGCCATGGCGATGTCGCGGGGGACCCTGCCCCGCGAGGACATCGAGTCGACCGTCGAGCGCCTGCTGCAGGAGCGCCTCGACGACGGGCAGTTCGAGGACTGCGACCTGACCTTCCGCGAACTGCGCAAGGCGCGGGACACCATCGTCGACTCACTCGTCGGGATCTACCACCCCCGGATCGCCTACCCCTCCAAGCCCTCGAAGGGCGAGCCCGGTGACCCGGACGCGACCACCGGACGGCCGGCCGAGCCGACCCCTCCGTCCGTGCCGGCCCCGCCCGCCAGGTGAAGCCTGCGCCGGGTCAGTCCGTCCGGTCCTGCCCGAGGGAGAACGCCGCGTCCAGGACGTCCTCGGCGTAGGACCGGAAGGCGATCACGGTCTCCGAACCCCGGATGCCGACGACCTTGCCGATCCCGCCCGTGACCACCTCGGCGAGATCCTCGTTGTGGGGGACCCTGACCTTGACGATCAGGTCGTAGCGGCCCGTCACCGAGTACACCTCGGTGACCCCGTCGAGGTGGCAGATCGCCTCGGCCGCCTCGGGCACACGGTCGACGTCCACGTCCAGCAGGACGAAGGCGGTGATCATCGGACCCTCCTCCTCTTGGGAGCCGGCGGCGTCCCGGCGGCGTCGCGACCTACCGTAGTGGTCCGCAGTGGTCCGCATCCGGGTGGAGAGGCTGCCGTGGCAGGGTTCAGCGACCGGGTCGTCGAGGTCGTCGCCGGCACCCAACCCGGCGAGGTGCTGGCCTACGGTGAGGTGGCAGCCGAGGCCGGTAACCCCGCGGCAGCCCGTGCGGTCGGCCGGGTGCTGCGCGCCCGGGGTGCCGAGCTGCCGTGGTGGCGGATCGTCACGGCCGGGGGCCGGCTCGTACCCGGGCTGGAGGTGGAGCAGGCGGAACGCCTGGCGGCCGAGGGCGTGACGTGCCGGGGTGGCCGGGTGAGCGCTGCCCGATGCGGCGATGACGGCACGGCGACGACGAGATGACCTCCAGATGCGCGCTGAGCGCACGTACAGATGGTTCTGGGACGGCACGACCGGCATCGTGCGTTCACCTAGTTGCGGCGCGGATGCTGCCCGCATCCCGAGATGACGTCCTCGGAGCACCCCATCCCCCCTACCGCGCCAGAGGGTGAGCGGCACGAGGACACCCCCGAAGGTCGGCACCAGAGGCCTTCCGGCTCCGAACCAGACGTGCGAGGGTAGGCAGCGCCGCCACCTTCGACCCGACACCGCTCCCGCGGTCGAGCGCGCTTGCGTGCGTCTCGACCCACCTGCCACCGACCGTGAAGAGGAGGCCTGGTGAACGCCACCGAGCTCCCAACCGCCGAAGTCGCCGTCGAGGAACTCCTCGAGCGCTCGTCCGAGCGCGGCTACGTGCTGCTCTCCGAGCTCCAGGAACTCCACGTCCCCGAGATCCACGGTGACACCTGGGTCGACGACGCCATCACCACCGCGACCGATCAGGGTGTGCAGGTCATCGACGACGTCGCTGACGACGTGCCGGAGGAGGTCGGCGATGCCTCCGCAGCGTTGACCACCGACCTGGTCCGGCAGTACCTCAACGACGCCGGACGGCACGCCCTGCTGACCAAGGAGGACGAGGCCGACCTCGCCAAGCGGTACCAGGCCGGCCTGTCCGCCGACGTCTTCCTCAAGGAGCGCTCCGACCAGTTGACGCGCAGCAAGAAGGCCCGGCTGCGTCAGATCTCCCGGGACGGTGAGCGGGCCAAGGAACGCATGGTCCAGGCCAACCTGCGGCTGGTCGTGCCCCAGGCCCGCAAGTTCTCCGGTCGTGACCTCGACTTCATCGAGCTCATCCAGGAGGGCAACCTCGGGCTGCTGCGTGCGGTGGAGAAGTTCGACCACACGAAGGGGTACAAGTTCTCGACCTACGCCGTGTGGTGGATCCGCCAGGCGCTGCAGCGTGGTGTGGCCAGCAAGGGGCGCACCATCCGGGTGCCGGCCCACGTGTGGGAGCTGTACGGCAAGCTCCGGGCGGCCGAGCTGCGCCTGCGCCAGCAGAAGGGCGGTGACCCCTCCGAGGAGGAGGTCGCCGAGGAGGTCGGCCTGACCGTGGACCGGGTCCGCGAGGTCCGCGACGCGATGCAGGAGCTCGTCAGCCTCGACCGCCCGATCGGTGAGGACGGCGACGCCACGATGGGTGACCTCATCGCCGACGCCGCACAGCTCGACCCGGCCGACACCGCTCTGGAAGGCGACGCACTCAGCCAGATCGATGCCGCGCTCAACGCCCTCGACGACCGCGAGCGCATCATCCTCGTGCTGCGCTTCGGCCTCGGCGGCCAGGAGCCCCAGACCCTGGAGGAGATCGGCGCCCACTTCGGGCTGACCCGGGAACGCATCCGTCAGATGCAGAACCGTGCGCTCGCGAAGCTGCGTCACCCCTCCCGCGCCCACAACCTCTCCGGCCTGCTCGACGTGCTCGACCGCGCCGCCTGAGTCGCCGCACTCCCTGACGCCCGTCGGCTCCGCCGGCGGGCGTCGTGCGTCGGTCCTCGGCCGGCCGTCGGAGGCCGGTCGCGACAGGTCGTAGCATCGCGCCTGGGCGGGCCAGGGGGGACGGACCGCTGCCGACGATCGAGGAGTGTCCCGTGGCCCCTGCTGGCCTGTTGACCTACCGCCGGCTCCTGGGAGTGGTCGCCGTCCTGGCGCTCGCGGCCGTGATCGGACTCGTGTGGCTGTGGCCCCGCGGACCGGTCCTGCCCGACGACGGCGCCCCGCCGCTGGAGGCGCTGGTCGAGGGCGAGATCCACGAGGTCACCTTGATCCAGGGGGAGCCGGACGAGATGATCGGGATCTCGGGCGAGCTCGCCCAGCTCGAGGTGGACCTGCTCGACGGCCCCGACGCCGGCGAGCGCATCTCCTTGGAGATCAACACCGACGGCTTCCCGGAGTTCCGGGTCGGTGACCGGGTCATGCTGGATCGCACGTTCGACGTCGACGGGGAACTGCGCTACTTCATCACCGACTTCCAGCGGCTGCCGACCCTGTTCTGGTTGTTGGCGTTGTTCGTCGTGACCGTCCTGGTGATCTCCCGCTGGCATGGGTTCCGCTCGCTGCTCGGTCTCGGCATCTCGCTGGCCATCGTGGTGCGCTTCGTGGTCCCGGCCATCATCGCCGGGACCAGCCCGCCGGTGGTCGCCCTGGTGGGTGCCATGGCCGTGATGATCGTGACGCTCTACCTCGCCCACGGCGTCAACGAGATGACGACCTCGGCGATCTTCGGCACCGCGGCGGCCCTGGTGCTGACGGTGCTGCTCGGCATGTTCTTCATCGACCGGGCACGGATCACCGGGTTCGCCTCCGACGATGCGGTGTTCGCCCGGTTCGCCGTCGAGGGGCTCGACCTGCAGGGGCTGGTGCTCGCCGGGCTGATCATCGCGGCCCTCGGGGTGCTCGACGACGTGACGATCAGCCAGGCGTCGACGGTGTTCGCCCTGCACGACACCAACCGGCAGCTGACCTGGACCGAGCTGTTCGCCCGCGCCATGAAGGTCGGCCGCGACCACATCGCTTCGGTGGTCAACACCCTGTTCCTGGCCTACACCGGCGCCTCGATCGCCCTGCTGCTGCTGTTCTACAGCGGTGGGGTCTCCGGGCTGGAGATCGTCAACTCCGAGGTACTCGCCGAGGAGATCGTCAAGACCGTCGTGGGATCGCTGGGCCTGATCGCCGCCGTGCCCTTCACCACCGCGCTCGCGGCCTCGGTGGCGGTGGGAAGGCCACCCGACGCGCCACCGCTCGGGGTCGGCCATCACCACGGCCCCGTGGTCCCCGTGGGACGGCTGCCAGCGCCGGATGCCGACGCCGGGCGCGGCGAGGGGGACCGGGGGTCGCAGCGCCCCGACCGCGACGCTCCGGACGACCGGTGAGCGGCGGCCCTGGACGCTGGCGCAGCGGCATCGCAGGGGCCCGGCACCGAGGCGCGATGACGGGGCGCTCGTCGGCGCGTACCCTCACCTGCTGTGCCCGGGGCGGGTGCGTGTGGTCCGCGCAGGGGATGCGGCCACCGGGAGCCCCGCCCGCCCCGCATGTGCCGCGTACGGACCCTAGGGAAACCACCTCGTGAGCGATGTCACCCCCCTCTCCGAACTCTTCGAGCGTGGTGCGTCGCGTGGGTACGTGCTGCTGTCGGAGCTGCAGGAACTGTTCGATCCGCTCACCCATCCCGATGCCTGGGTGGAGGACACCGCCCAGGGCGCCCGGGATCTCGGGATGCAGGTGCTGGACGACCTCGTCGAGGACGCCGACCGGCCGGAGGCCACGCCGCTGTCCGCCTCCTCCGACTCGGTGCGGCAGTACCTCAACGAGATCGGTCGGACCGAGCTGC
>PWWI01000142.1 GCA_003561535.1 Nitriliruptoraceae bacterium | reverse complement strand
TGTTCAAGAACAACACCGACTCCGCCGGCAACTCCTACGGCTGCCACGAGAACTACCTGGTCGCCCGGGTGGGGGAGTTCCAGCGGCTGGCCGAGGCGCTGATCCCCTTCCTGATCACCCGTCAGGTGTTCGCCGGGGCCGGCAAGGTGCTGCAGACCCCCCGGGGCACGATCTTCGCCCTGGCCCAGCGTGCGGAGCACATCTGGGAGGGCGTGTCCTCGGCGACGACCCGGTCCCGCCCGATCATCAACACCCGGGACGAGCCCCACGCCGACGCCGAGCGCTTCCGCCGACTCCACGTGATCGTCGGTGACTCCAACATGAGCGAGTACACCACCTGGCTGAAGGTCGCGACCTGCGACTTGGTGCTGCGGATGCTGGAGCAGCAGGCGGTCCTGCGGGAGATGGCGCTGGACAACCCGATCCGCTCGATCCGCGACATCAGCCACGACGTGACCGGCACGCGTCGGCTACGGCTGGCGAGCGGCCGGGAGATGAGCGCGCTGGAGATCCAGCAGGCCTACCTCGAACGGGTCGAGCGGTTCGTCGCGGCCGACCCGGATGCCACCGAGGAGGACCGGCACGTGGTGTCTCAGTGGCGGGAGGTGTTGGAGCGGCTGGTCAGCGATCCGATGTCGCTGGGACGCAAGCTGGACTGGGTCGCCAAGCACCAGCTGATCGAGGCCTACCAGGCCAAGCACGACCTGGCGCTGACCGATCCGCGCATCGCCCTGCTCGACCTCGCCTACCACGACGTGCTGCGCGATCGTGGCCTCTACCACCTGCTGGCCCGCCAGGGCCGGGTCGAACAGGTGCTCGACGACGCCGAGGTGGAGCGGGCCCGGACCGAACCGCCCTCCACCACCCGGGCCGCCCTGCGTGGCCGCTTCATCCGGGAGGCCAAGGCCCGGCGTCGCGACTACACCGTGGACTGGGTGCACCTCAAGCTCAACGATCAGGCCCAGCGCACGGTGCTGTGCAAGGACCCCTTCCGCGCCCAGGACGAGCGGGTGGACCGACTCATCGCCTCCATGTGAACGGCATCCGACGTCCGCGATCGGTCAGGGCCGCATCGCACCAGCGGCCGAACCGCCGCCAGAACCACCGGTTGCCGGCTCGCCACGCCCACAACACGGGGGTACGCACCGCAGCCTCGGTGGTCACCGTGATCCGCGTCCGTCGGCCGTCGGGGCTGGTGTGCAGGTCGAACAGCAGGCGTGCGGGGCGCAGGAGCCGCGGGCTGAGCACGAAGGCGCCGTAGAGGTAGATCAGCTCCCGGTGCGCCGGTGGCCGGACCCGGCCCACCACGGCGGGCAGGTGCAGCAGCGGCCCGTGGTGTTCGTTGCGCACCCCCGGACGGAAGGCGTGGGTCCCCGGCGGGTGGTGGAACTCCACGGCGAAGGGCCACACCTGCCCGTCGACGAAGGTGGCTGGATCATCGAGCCAGGACCACACCCGCGCCACCGGGTGCTCGACCACCACCGAGACCTGGACCACGTCGTGGTGGAAGCCCTCGGGGACGACCTGACCGACGGCCTCACGCAGCTCCACCGGATCGACGGGTCCGGCGGGGTCCCGAGGCGCGCGCGGCGTCGGACCATGGGGCTGGCGCACGTCCACGGTTCGCTCCTGCCGGAAGAAGGTGGCGCAGCTCACGGTAGGTGGTCGGTCGCAGGGCTGCTCCCGAGCCCTAGACTCGCCCGGGCAGCGTCCCACGGCCGAGGAGCACCGGTGGCGGAGAAGGTCGAACGCCTGGTGAACCTCACGATCGCCCTGCTGGAGTCGCCGGGCGCGATGAGCCTGGAGGAACTGCGCCGTCGGACCCGGTACTACACCGAGGGTTCGGCCGACAGCAGCCGCCGGATGTTCGAGCGGGACAAGGACGAGCTCAGGCGCCTGGGGGGCCCGATCGAGACCGTCGCCCTGCCCTACAGCGACGAGCTCGGCTACACGATCCGGCGACGCTCCTACGAGCTCCCCGACGTCGAGCTCACCGGTGAGGAGGTGGCGGCGCTGGCCCTGGCCGTGCGGCTGACCGGCGCCCATGACACCCCCCTGGCGCTGGCCAAGCTGGCGGCGCGCGCCCCCGATCCGGTCCCGATCGACCTGCCGGGCGACACCCGCGTCGAGGTGTCGCCCGAGCCCATCGACGCCGTCGCCGACGCGGTCGTGGGACGCACCACCGTCACCTTCACCTACCGGGCGGCCGACGGCACCGTCGCGACCCGTACCGTCGACCCCTACGGCGTGGTACAGCGGCGCGCCGCCTGGTACCTGGTCGGTCGCGACCACACCCGCGACGCGCTCAGGGCCTTCCGCCTCGACCGGATGACCGACGGCCCCGTCCCGGTCGGCGACCCCGGCGCCTTCGATCCTCCCGACGACCTCGACGTCGCTGCCGCCGTGTCGGGCCCGGCGCTCCCCGGCGTCGAGGTGACCCTGGCCGTCGCGCCTGAGGCGAGGTGGGCGGTGGAGGTCCGGGGCGGCCGCGAGACCGGACGGACCCACGGCGGCTGGCCCGTGCTGACCCTGGAGGAACTGCACCCCGTGCGTGACCGCGCCTGGGTCCTCGGTCTGGGTCCCTCGGTGGAGGTGGTCGGCCCCGAGCAGCTCCGGGCCGACGTCCGGGCCGGGCTCGAGGCCGTCCTGGCCGCCCACCGCGGCGACCCCGCGCCGCGGGCAACGCCGACCGACACCGCGCAGACCGACACCGCGCAGCCGGAGGGCCGGCCATGAGCGCGGCCGCCGACGTCGCCCGCATGCTGACCATGGTGCCCTGGCTGCTGGAACGACCCGGGGCGAGCCTCGCCGAGATCGCCGAGACCTTCGGGGTGTCCGAGTCCCGGGTCCGGGCCGATCTCGGACACCTCGACTTCTGCGGGCTCCCGGGCCTCGGAGGGGGCGATCTGTTCGAGGTCGGCATCGTCGGGGACCGCGTCCTGCTGCGGATGGCCGACGAGCTCAAGCGACCGCTGCGACCCACCCCGAGGGAGGCCCTGCGGCTGGTGGTCACCGTCGACGCCGTCGCCGAGGCGCTGGGGGAGGAGCTGCCCACGCTGCGCAGCGCCGTCGACCGCATCCGGGCGGCTCTGGACATCCCGGAGCGCTCCGCCGACGTCCTGGAGCCCGACGGGGTGCGCACCCTGCCGCTGCTGCGACGGGCGGTACGCGAGCACCGGCAGGTGGTGCTGGAGTACCAGGGACGGGCGGATGCCACCCCGGCGCCACGGGTCGTCGATCCCTGGGCGCTGCACGTCCTCGATGGCACCTGGTACCTCCAGGGCCACGACCATGGCGTCGGGGACCGACGGGTGTTCCGGCTGGACCGCGTGGCCGCGGCCCGCCTCACCGACACCGAGGCGACGGTGTCCGCCCCCAGCCATCTCGACCCGCCCCGCTACGTGCCAGGTCCCGACGACGTCGCCGTGGTCCTGACGCTCTCCCCACGCGGCCGATGGGTCCAGGACGCCGTCACCGCCGATGAGGTCGTGGAGCAACCCGACGGCGGGGCCACCCTGCACCTGCGCACCGACGCGCCCGGGTTCGTGGCCCAGTTGGTCCTCATGGCCGCAGGCGAGGCCGTGGTCGAGGAGCCGGGCGAGCTGCGCGAAATGGTCAGGCAACGGGCCGAGCAGGCCCTGCAGCGGGCTGCCGGCCCGAGCTGACCCCGCGCGGCGGCGGCCGTCGCGATCCGGCGCATCTGGGGCTTCAGACCGCGGCGGGCCGCGCCGACACCTGGGTGGCAACCCCACCCGAGGAGGACGCGCGATGACCCGCATCCGCGCCAGCTGCCCCATCTGTGGCGAGGTCGATCTCCGCCACGACGACGTCATGCTCCACGTGGTGCGTGCTCCGGACGGGCTGATCAGCGACCTCAGTGAGTACCGGTTCCAGTGCCCGTCGTGTGCCGACGAGGTCACGAAGCCGGCGGACGAGCGGATCGCCCAGTTGCTCACCACCGGGGGGGTAGCGGTCGCCGAGACCCTGCCAGAGCTCCCGCCCCACCCGGAGTTCCCATCGGCCGGTCCCCCCCTGACACCCGACGATCTGCTGGACCTCCACCTGCTGCTGGCACAGCCGGACTGGTTCACCGAGATGTTGCGCGATACCCCTGTGTGAGCCGGGGCGTTGGGACCCGTTCGCTAGGCTGCTGTGCCTGCCCAGCTAGGACCTCCGCACCCAGGACCTCCCCGTGAGCAACGCCGCCCTGATCGCCATCGTGGTCGGTGCGTTGCTCACGGTGCTGACCGCCGCCGCGCTCGGGACGATCGTCAACCAGCGGATCTCCAGAGCCCTGCGCGAAGCCGCCACGGCCGCTCGGCGGCTCGCGGCCGCCTCCGCCGAGCTCGGCGAGGAGCAGCAGGTCGCGCGCCGCGAGCTCGACCGCCTCGAGTCAAGCCTGGAGCGGCTCAGGGACCATCGGGAGCAGCGCTGAGCCGCTGGTAGCATGGTAAGAGCCGTCAACGAGGAGCACGACCGTGAGGCTGGGACCGCCCGAACTCGTGATCATCCTCATCATCGTCCTGCTGCTCTTCGGCGCCAAGCGGTTGCCCGACCTCGCCGGCTCGATCGGGACCTCCATGAAGGAGTTCCGCAAGGCGACCAAGGACGCTCTGGACGACGAGGACGACGAGGACGACGCCGACGCCTCCGAGGAGACCTCGGAAACCTCATCGGATCCGGACACCGACCCCGGGCGTTGACGGCGTTTGAGCGCTGAGGAGGAGGGGAGTCCGCAGCCTGCGGGCGAGATGCCCCTCATGGAACACCTCCGCGAGCTGCGGACGCGCCTGTTGCGCGCGATCATCGCGCTGGTGATCGGCACCTCCATCGGGTACGCGGTCTTCCCGTACCTGCTCGACGTGCTCATCGCGCCCTACTGCCAGGTGTTCGAGACCTCGCTGCCGAACTGCAACCTGATCGCGCTGCGCCCCCTCGAGCCCTTCTCGGTGCGGATCCGTACCTCGTTGCTGGTCGGGCTGTTCCTCGGCGGACCCGTCATCTTCTACCAGCTGTGGCGGTTCATCACCCCGGGCCTGACCACCAGGGAACGGCGCTTCGCCCTGCCCTTCGTGATCCTCAGCCAGGTGATGCTCGCCCTCGGGATCGTCGCTGCCTACCTGATCATCCCGCAGGCGCTGCGGGTGCTGCTCGCGCTCGGTGGGCCGAGGATCGAGGCGCTGCTGTCGGCGAGTGAGTACCTGTCGTTCTTCATCCGCATGTGCCTCGCCTTCGCGATCGTCTTCGAGCTCCCGCTGGTGCTCGTGGCCCTGGTCCTGGTCGGGGTGCTCAACGCCGCCAACCTGACGACCGCGCGGCCCTACGCGATCGTCGCGATGGTCACCTTGGCGGCCCTGGTGACCCCCACGACCGACCCCGTCACCCTGCTGGTCGTCTCCGGTCCGATGATCGCCTTCTACGAGCTCGCGATCCTGACCGCACGGCTGATAGAACGCCGCCGTCGCCGACGTGCCCGATGAGCGAGCCACTCCCGCCCCGGCCGGCGGACGTCCCGCCACCTCGTGCGCCGCTGACGGTGCGGGCGCGCCTCGCGGCCCGACGGCTGCACCTGGGGACCCTGGTCATGGTGATGGGACTGTCACTGGTCCTCGGTGGTGCGATCGGTCGGGTCACCGCTCCCGGTGCGGAGGGGGACGCGCACCGTGCCGTCGAAGCCTCGATCCTCCCGGTCGCGCTCGACGCCGACGGGATCTGGACCTCCTCGACCGAGGGCCGGGTGGCGGTCAGCGAGGCGCTGATCGCCCTGCGCCGCGACGGGGACCCGGAGCTCGTGAACGTCCACCTCGAGGGCTGGCTCGGGGCCTACGACACGGCTCTGGTCCGGCTCGCGGCCGCGGACGTCCCGCCCTCGGCACGCCCCGTCCAGCGTCAGTTCATCACCGCGGTCACCCTGTCCCGCGACGCCGTCGAGGTGCTGGGTCACGCCGCGACCGTGGACGACGAACTGCTGCGTCGGGATCTGACCACCGAGGTCGGGCGGCTCAGGATCCGCTCGGAGCAGCTGATGGCCAGCGCCCGAGCCTCGATCAGCGACCTGGAGGGCACGCGGACCGACGTCGCCCCGCTACCCCAGCTGCGCAGCTTCACCGACGGCCGTCAGCGGTGATCCCAGCCGGCGCGGGCATGCGGTGGCGGGGTCTGGAGCGGCCGAGGCCATAGGCTGACCACGGCACCGACCGCGTCCCGCACCCGACCGCGACCGAGGCACCGTGGAGCAGCACGAGGACCTCCAGGCCCACGTGGACCGCTTCGTGGCCCAGCTCGGCTTCCCCCTGGACCCCTTCCAGCAGCAGGCGATCGATGCGCTGGTCCGGGGTCGCTCGGTGCTGGTCGCCGCCCCGACCGGCGCCGGGAAGACCGTCGTCGGGGAGTTCGCCTGCCACGACGCCGTCGCCCGAGGTGGCAAGGCCTTCTACACCACCCCCATCAAGGCGCTGTCCAACCAGAAGTACCGGGACCTGCTCACCCGGTACCGGCCCGATCAGGTCGGCCTGCTCACCGGGGACCGCTCGATCAACGGTGACGCCCCCGTGGTGGTGATGACCACCGAGGTGCTGCGCAACATGATCTACGAGGCGTCCCGCACCCTGAGAGGACTGCGGCACGTCGTGCTCGACGAGGTCCACTACCTCGCCGACCGCAGCCGCGGCGCGGTGTGGGAGGAGGTCATCGTCCAACTCCCCGCCTCGGTCCAGATCGCGTCGCTGTCCGCCACGGTGTCCAACGCCGAGGAGTTCGGCGCCTGGCTGGACCAGGTCCGCTCGGCCGCCGGCCCCGAGCGCAGCGGTGAGGGATGCGAGCTGGTGCTGGAGGAGTCCCGGCCCGTCCCCTTGCGCCACCACTACTTCGTCAACGACCGCATCTACGACACGTTCCGAGCCGGACGCAAGGGCGGAGCCAGCCGCGAGCACCGTGAGCGGGCCTCCCAGGCGCTGGCGGGCGTCCCCAACCCCGACGTGGTGATGCTCGAGCGTCGCTCCCGGCAACGGAACCGGGTCTCCAACAAGGGCCGCCGGCAGAGCCCCGACGTGCGGCTCAGGTGGCCGAGCCGGCCCCAGGTGGTCGAGGAACTCGCCGCCCGCTCCTGGCTGCCAGCGATCCTGTTCGTGTTCTCCCGCAAGGGCTGCGAGGACGCGGCCGAGCAGCTGCACCGCGCGGGGGTGCGACTGACCAGCGGGCATGAGCGCGACGAGATCGCCGCGCTGATCGACACCCTGCTCGGTGACCTGCCCGCCGGCGACCTCGAGGTGCTGGACTTCGCCGGGTTCCGCGCCCGCGCCCTCGACGGGATCGCGGCCCACCACGCCGGCATGGTCCCCGCCTTCAAGGAGTGCGTGGAGGTGCTGTTCCAGCGGGGACTGCTCAAGGTCGTGGCCGCCACCGAGACCCTGGCACTCGGTATCAACATGCCGGCCCGCACCGTGGTCCTCGAACGGCTCGAGAAGTGGAACGGGGAGTCCCACGTCCTGCTGACCCCGGGGGAGTACACCCAGCTCACGGGCCGGGCCGGGCGGCGCGGCATCGACCGGGTGGGACACGCCGTCGTCCTGCATCAGCGCGACCTCGACTTCCGCACCGTCGCGGGCCTGGTCGGCACCCGCACCTACCCGCTGCGCAGCTCCTTCGAACCGTCCTACAACATGGCGGTCAACCTGCTGCGCCGCCACGACCTGGGCCAGGCCGAGGAGCTGCTCGGCGCCTCCTTCGCCCAGTTCGAGGCCGACCTGCGGGTCTCGGCCAAGAGCCAGCGCCTGGTCGAACTCGACGAGGCCCTGGCCGGCTACGCCCGGCACCTCGAGTGCGAGCAGGGCGACTGGGCCGCCTACTGGGCGCTCCGCCGGGAACTGTCGCGACTCGAGAAGGCGGAGGCCCGCGCCCGCAAGGACGCGGTCGAGCAGTCCCTGCGCACCGGCATCGCCGCCCTGGAACCGGGGGACGTGCTCCACCTGCCCTGGGCGGGCCGGCGCGGGCTGGTCGCGGTGGTGGGGGTGCACCTCACCCGCAAGGGCACCCCGATCGCCCAGGTGGTCACCGACGAACGGGCGCTGACCAAGGTCGGCCCCCGCGAGCTGGACCGCGTCCCGGAGCCGGTGGAGCGGATCCGCCTGCCGGGTCGGGGCAACCCGCGCCAGCAGGACTACCGCAAGGACGTCGCCGGGCGGCTCCGCGCCCTCGACCCGCCCTGGACCGACGGCAACGGTGCGGAAGCCGTCCCGGAGGCGCAGCACGCCGAGGTGGCCGACCGCGGACCGAGCGAGCAGGTCACCGAACGGCGGGCCCAGCTCCGCGCCCACCCCTGCCACCGCTGCCCGGACCGCACCGATCACGAGCGCTGGCAGTACCGGGCCGACGAGCTGATCGATCAGGCCGACCGGCTGCGCGCCGAGGTCCGTCGCACCACCGGTTCGCTGGTGCGCCACCTGCACCGGATCCTCACCGTGCTCACCGACCTCGGCTACGTGGACGAGACCCCGGCACCCACCGACCAGGGCCTGGTGTTGGCCGGCGTCTACAGCGAGGTGGATCTGCTGGTGGCCGAGGCGCTCCGCCGGGGCGTGCTGGACGACCTCGAACCCGCTGAGCTCGCCGGGCTGGCTGCGCTGTTCCTCTACGAGCCCCGGGGCGGGGAGCCCACCACCCGTGCGGTGCTGCCCACCTTCGCCCTCGAGGAGGCCACCGAGTCGGTGCTCGACCTGGCCGAGGAGCTGCGGTCCCGGGAACGCGCGGCGGGGCTCAGGTCCACGCTGAAGGAACTCGACGCCGGGTTCGTGGCGCCCGCCTACCGCTGGGCCGCCGGGGCCGACCTGGATGCGGCACTGGGCAGCCTGGACATCACCGGGGGCGACTTCGTGCGCAACATCAAGCAGGTCGCGGACCTGGTCGGCCAGCTCCGCTCGGTCGCCGGCACGGAGCTGTCCTCGCGGGCGGCGCAGTGCGTCGAGGACCTGCGGCGTGGGATCGTGGAGGCGTGAACGTGTCCGAGGACCTGGGTGTGCCGCTGGTGATCGCCAACCCGTCGGCGGGGCGCGCCGACGGCTCGACCCTGCAGCGCCTGCTGTCGGCGCTCAGGGCCCACGGGCTGCAGCCCGACGTGTCGATGACCGCGGCCTGCGGCCATGCGACCACGCTGGCCCGTGATGCGGTCGAGGAGGGCCGCCGCTACCTGATCGCCGTGGGCGGGGACGGGACGGTCCACGAGGTCGTCAACGGCATGGTCGACGCCGCCAGCGGACAGGGGCGCGGGGACGACCCGGTCCTCGGGGTGGTCGGTGGTGGCAGCGGGTGCGACCTGGTCCGCACCTTCGGGCTCGACCGCCCCCCCGAGGTGCTCGCGCGGCACCTCACGAGCACCGAGACGATCCGCATCGACCTCGGTCGGGTGCGCTGCACCGGCGCGGACGGCACGCCGACGGTGCGGCTGTTCGCCAACGTCGCCGAGGCCGGGTACGGCGGGGCCGTGGCGCGGCTGGCCAACCGGCTGCCCCGACGCCTCGGCAGCGCCCGCTACGCCGCCGCGATCGTGGGTGCCGTCCCGGAGTTCCGGCGGGTCGACACCACCGTCGAGGTGGACGGCGGCACCACCCGGGAGCCGGTGTGCAACGTCGTGGTGGCCAACGGGCAGTTCTACGGGGGCGGGCTCAAGGTCGCGCCGCGGGCTCTGCCCACCGACGGGAAGCTGAACGTCCAGTCCTGGGGCGGCCGGCCGATCGACGTGATCCGTGCCCAGCCGCAGCTGCGCACCGGCGCCCACCTGGCCCGAGCGGACGTGCGCGAGTGGTCCTCCACCTCGGTGTCGGTCTCCGGGGCCCGGCCGGTCGCCATCGAGGCCGACGGGGAGTACGTGGGCGTCACACCGGCGCACTTCGACGTGCTGCACCGGGTGCTGCGGTTCAAGCTCTGACGCCGGCTCACTAGCATCCCCCGACAGGAGGCCACGATGGACAACGCTCGGCTGGCCGCGGCCGCAGGGGCGGTGCGCGACGCCGGACTCGATGCCCTGCTCGTCGGGCCCAGCGCCGATCTCAGGTACCTGATCGGCTACGACGCCCACGCCATGGAGCGGCTCACCCTGCTCGTGCTGACCGCCGACGGCCACGCCCACCTGATCCTCCCCGAGCTCGAAGCCCCGGCCGCCCGCGCCAGTGGTGCCGCGGAGCTGGTGGAGTTGGTGCCCTGGGCCGAGACCGAGGACCCGATCGCCGTGGTCCACCGGCTGCTGACCCGGCCCGGGCCCCCGGGCGCGGTCGCGGTGTCGGACCGGCTGTACAGCGTCTTCACCCTGCGGCTGCAGGCCGCGCTTCCCGGGACCGCGTTCCGTCCCTCGGGGCCGGTGCTCGGACCGCTTCGGATCATCAAGTCGCCTTCGGAGCAGCAGGCTCTGCGGGCCGCGGGCACCGCGATCGACGCTGTCCACGCCGCCGTGCCCGAGCTGCTGCGCCCCGGCCGCACGGAGGCCGAGGTCGGCCGGGAGCTGTCGGAGCTGATCCTCGCCGAGCACGACGAGGTGGCCTTCGTGATCGTCGGTTCCGGCCCGAACGGCGCATCGCCCCACCACGCGGTCAGCGACCGCGTGCTGGAGCCCGGCGACGCGGTCGTGGTCGACATCGGTGGAGTACGGGACGGCTACTGCTCCGATATGACCCGCAACTACGCCGTCGGAACGCTGCCCGCGGGCTACGCGGAGTTGCACGCCGTCCTCGCCGTGGCGCAGGAGGCCGCGGTGCGCGCCGTGGCTCCCGGGGCGATCCCCTCAGAGATCGACCGGGCCGCGCGGGACGTGATCGCCGAGGCCGGCCACGGCGAGCGCTTCATCCACCGCACCGGCCACGGCATCGGTATCGAGGTCCACGAGGACCCCTACATCGTGGCGACCAACACCACACCGGTCGCCGCCGGGATGGCGTTCTCGATCGAGCCCGGCATCTACCTTCCGGGCCGGTTCGGGATGCGCATCGAGGACATCGTGCTGGTCACCGACACCGGTGTCGAGCGGATCAACCACCGGCCACGCGAGGTGCTGGTGGCAGGGTGATGGGATCCCCACGACCGAGCCGGTTCGCCGGTCAGCGAGGTGGGAGCGGAGGAACAGGGAGACGATGATGAGCGACGAACAGGGCACCGGTCACCAGCGGGTCCAGGTCCGGCGGGCGCGGATCGAGGAGATCCGGCCCCTGGCGGTGGAGTACCGCGCCGAGCAGGACGTGGCCCCCGAGGCCCTGCCCGATCCGCCGCTGCCCCAGGGCGGGATCTTCTGGCTGGCGACCGACGCCGAAGACGGGACGCCCCTGGGCTACGCGGCGGGGACGCTCAGGCCGGCCGGGTGCACGATCGGACCGGTGTTCGCCCGCCAGGGTGCCCGTCGCCGGGGTGCGGGTGAGGCGATGGTGCGCGCGATCCAGGAGTGGGCCGAGGACACGCGGGTACCGGTGGTCGAGATCTCCGTGGCCGCGGACAACGAGGTCGGTCGGGCCTTCCTGGCGTCGCTCGGCTACCAGCCGCGGCGCATCCTGATGTCGATGACGCCGACCGGTGACCGTCCTGAGGCGGCCCAGACGTGAGCCTGCACCCTCTCAGCAGCGAGGAGGCGGAGCTGCTGGCGGTGGTCCGCGACCTCGGCCAGACCCGCATCGCGCCCCGGGCCGCCGACGACGAGGCCGCGGCGCGCTTCCCCCGGGAGGTCTTCGACGAGCTCGCCAACCTGGGGCTGACCTGGCTGCCCTTCCCGGCCGAGGTCGGCGGGGGCGACGGCTCGGTGCGGCTGTCGCTGCTGGTGCTGGAGGAGCTGGCCAGGGCCTCCCTGGCGGTGGGCATGGGGCTGAGCGTCCACCACCTCGCCACCTGGGCGATCACCACCTTCGCGACCCCGGAGCAACGGGCCAGACTCGTGCCCGAGCTGGTCGCGGGACGCCTGCTCGGCGCCTACGCCCTGTCGGAGCCCGCCGCAGGATCCGACGCCGCCGCGCTGGCGACCCGCGCGCACCGCGACGGCGACACCTACCGCCTGACGGGGACCAAGGCCTGGGTCACGCACGGCGGGGTCGCCGACCGGTACGTGGTGATGGCCAGGACCGGGGACGAGGGTGCCCGCGGCATCAGCGCCTTCATCGTGGACGCCGACCAGCCCGGGCTGGAGGTCGCGCCGCCAGAACGCAAGATGGGCCTGGCGGCCTCACCCACCGCACAGCTCCACCTCGACGACGCACCGGTCCCGGCCGACCGCCTCCTCGGTGGCGCCGAGGGCCGAGGCTTCGCCATCGCCATGGCAGCGCTGGACGGTGGCCGGCTCGGGATCGCGGCCTGCGCGGTCGGCCTCGCCCAGGCCGCCCTGGACCAGGCGACGGCCTATGCCGCGGACCGGGAGCAGTTCGGACGGCCGATCGCCGACTTCCAGGGGGTGGGCTTCCTGCTGGCGGACATGGCGACGCGGACCGAGGCGGCCCGGCAGCTCACCCTGGCCGCCGCGCAGCTCAGGGACCGGGCGACCCGCGACGGGTCGCGGGCACCGACGGTCGACGGCCATCCCGACGCCCGCGCCATCACCCGGGCCGCGGCGATGAGCAAGCTGACCGCCACCGACGCCGCCATGCAGACCACCTCCGAGGCGGTGCAGGTCCTCGGTGGGGTCGGCTACACCCGGGACTTCCCCGTGGAGCGCTACCTGCGGGAGGCCAAGGTGCTGCAGATCCTCGAGGGGACCAACCAGATCCAGCGGCTGGTGATCGCCCGGCACCTGGCGACCGACGCTCGATGAGCCTCGGCGGCCCCACGGGACCGGACCGGCGCACCGTGACCGACCACGACCGCCGTCGCCTGAAGGTCACCTCCCGGGTCCTGCTGGCCGGTCCGGTCCTCGGGTTGCTGGCAGCGTTGGCCCTCGGGCTGCTGGGAGCCGGTGCCGTCGCCGGCCTGGCCGCGTTCCTGGTCCTCTGCGCCGCCGCCAGCGTGGCCGCGGCCCTCACCACGGCGGCGCTCGCCATCGTCGACGAGTACCGCCGCGTGCACGTGGCCCGACGGCGTACCCTGACCGCTCTCGCGCTGTTCGCCGGTGGCTTCGTCCTGCTGTTCCTGAGCCTCGGGGTGGCGGCCACCGTCTGAGGTGCGGCCGTGGGTGGTGGAGCAGGGGAGCCCGACCTGCTATCACACACCACGGGAGACGAGGTCCGGAGCAGCAACGGTGACGGCACACAGCACGGCGGCCGGCCCGGCACGTGGTGCCGCGCCGAGCACACCGAAGGTCGCCATGCCTGCGCCGCCTGCGCTCGGCATGGCCGTGGAACCACCGGCGGGACTGAGCAGCGCGGCGCGGCCCGCGAGCCCACGGGCGGCGGGGGCGCCGACCCGTGGCACGCTGCTGACGGCCGATCGGATCATCACCCTCGGCCGTGGTAGGACCCGGGCCCGGGCGATGGTGATCCGGGGGAGTCGCGTGGTGTGGGTCGGGGACGACGAGGCCAACGCGCCGCCCTACCGATCCCGGCTCGACCTCGACGGTTGCGTGATCGGGCCGGCCTTCGTCGACGCCCATGCCCACCTGACCATGTCGGGACTGAGCCTGTGCGGCCTGGACCTCTCCGGTGTCAGCTCGGGCGAGGAGCTGCTGCGGGCGGTGGCGACCTACGCCGGGCAGCACACCGGTCGCGTGATCTGGGGGCACGGGCTGGACCCCTACCGCTTCCCCGACGCGCTCCCGGACCCCGACGCGCTGTCGCGGGCCGCGCCCGGACAGGCCGTCTACCTGTCCCGCGTCGATGGCCACGCGGGCCTGATCGATCGGACCCCCCTGGCCGCCGCACCGCTGGCCCGGGCAGAGGGCATCGAACTCTCCGACGCGGGCCCGACCGGGGGGATCCGCCGCGAGGCCAACCACGTCGTCCGGCGTTGGTCCGTCGGAGCCATGAGCGAGGTGGAGCTGGCAGAGGCCCGCCGCACCGCGACCCGGCAGGCCGCCTCGCTCGGCATCGCCTCCGTCCACGAGATGGGGGGCCCCGACATCATGGGGCTCAGCGACTTCGACGCCTGGGTGACCGGTCAGTGGCCCGTCGAGGTGGTGCCCTACTGGAGCTCGCTGGAGATCGACGTGCCCCTGGAACGTGATCTCCGCCACGTCGGCGGGGACGTGCTCCTGGATGGCTCACTGGGGGCGCACACGGCCGCGCTGCTCGCACCCTACGCGGACGCACCGGCGGTCAGCGGGCACCTGGAGTACGACGACGAGACCCTGACGCGGTGGTTCCTCGACGCGACCCGGGCGGGCCTGCAGACCGGGGTCCACGCCGTCGGCGACGCCGCGCTCAGCCAGGTCGTGCGCTGCTGGCGTGCGGTGGCCGACCACCTCGATGCCCATGGCCACGAGGACGCGATCCCGCGCGGTCGACACCGGATCGAACACGCCGAGGTGGTCACCCCGACCCTGCTCGACGACATCGCCGACCTCGGGCTCCTGATCTCGGCCCAGCCCGGGACCGAGGCCCGGTGGGGCGGTGCTGGAGGGATGTACGGCGCGCGGCTCGGCCCCGACCGCGCGGCATGGACCAACCCGTTCCGTGCGCTGGCCGACCGCGGTATCTCGATCGCCTTCGGCTCCGACGCGACCGTGTTCCCCATGGATCCCTGGGGCATCATCCACGCGGCGGAGCACCACCCGGAGCCGCGGCACTCGGTGGGGCGGATGGAGGCGGTGTCGATGTCCACCCTCGGAGGCCGGACCGCGGCCCGCCAGGACCGGTTCGCGGGGATCGTCCGCGCCGGGATGCGCGCCGATCTGGCCGTGTTCGAGGGTGATCCCTACGCCGCCGACGACCCCCGCGGCGCTCGCTGCGTACTGACCGTGGTGCACGGCCGGGTCTCCCACGGCGACGCCCCTCTCCCCCCGGCACCGGGCAACTGAGCGCAGGCTGCTGAGCCCGGCATGAGCGGCCCCGGTCGACGGTCCTCGGCTGCGGTTGCATCCAGGCATCCACCTCTGGTACGAACCGCGCTCGCGCCGGTGTCGACCGGTGCATCGGCGATCAGGAGCTCCTGCGTGAGCGCACGCCCAGTCCAGGCCGACGAGGCCCAACCGGACCCCCTCGATGACGAGGTGGAGGACGACCCCTTCCTCGAGGACGAGGAGCCTGACCTCGAGGTCGAGCTCGACGAGGACGAGGCCTCAGACGAGGACGAGGACGAGGAGGACGGCGTCGACGCCGACCTCGAGCAGCAGCTCGCGGCCGAGGACGCCGGCGAGGAGGACGAGGACACCCCCGGGATCACCGTCGTCCCGCCCGACGCCGAGTTCGACGACGACGCTCCGGTCGCCCCGGTCGAGGACGACGACGGCGACGATGACGAGATCGAGGGACTGCGCGACGGCGAGTTCGTGTGCCGTGGCTGCTTCATGGCCAAACGTGAGACCCAGCTCGCCGACCCCGACCGCCTGCTCTGCCGCGACTGCGCGTGAGCCCGGCGCGCGCCGCGCTGCCACCCGCGCTCGCGGCCGCTTCCGGCCTCGCGCTGCTGGCTGCCCACCCACCCGTCGGCTGGTGGGCGTTGACCTTCGCAGCCCCCGGACTGCTGCTGGCTGCGTTGTGGGTCGAATCGGAGCTGGCGGCGGCCCAGGGCCGCCGGCCGCGCTCCTTCCGCCTCGGCCTGCTCGCGGGGGTGAGCACCTACGGGCCGCTGCTGAGTTGGTTGCTCCTGCCCGCCGGAGTCGTCGGGTGGGGCCTGCTGGTCGCCGTCCAGGCGGTGTGGATGGGGGCGCTGGCCGCGCTGCTGACCCCGGCTCTCAAGTGGCGGACCCTGCCGCTGGTCGCCGCCGTGGTGTGGACCGGGATCGATGCCTGGCGCGCCGTGTGGCCGCTGAACGGGTTCGAGTGGGGGGCCATCGCCTACGCGCACGTCGACGGTTCCTGGCTCCTGCCGACGGCGCGGATCCTCGGTGGCCGGGGTATCACCTTCCTGGTGGTGCTGATCAGCGCGGCGGCAGCCGTCGCGATCGTCATGGCCACCTCGGCCTTCCGGGCCCGGCAGGAGGGTGACCTGGAGCGCGACCTCGATCGTCGCACCCGTGTCCCTCTCGCCTTCCTGGTCGGCGGGCTGATGACCTCGGTGCTCCTCACCGTGGAGCCCCCGGCGACCGAGGGCAGCCTCGAGGTGCTGGCGGTCCAGGGCAACGACGTCCGCCACTGGGAGCTCGAGGAGCCCGACCCCGACGCGCCTCTGCGCATCACCACCGCTCTCAAGACCGAGACGCTGGCCGCGATCGACCGGGACGGGGCACCGGAGCTGACCGTGTGGCCCGAGTCCAGCGTGGACCGCGACCCCTTCACGCCCCGGGGCGAGGTGCTCGGCGAGTTGGCAGGTGACGCCGCGGCCGCCAGCGGCCGCCTGCTCACCGGCGCCAGCCTGGATGGGCCCGATCCGGCCACCGAACGCCTGATCGCCGCCCTGCTGCTCGAGGACGGGTTCCACGAGATCGACCGCTACGTCAAGCGACGGCTCGTGCCCTTCGGCGAGTTCATCCCGCTGCGCCCCCTGCTGGAGTGGTTCCCACCCCTGGAGCAGATCCCGCGGGACGCCCGACCCGCCACCCAACCCCAGTCGATGGAGATCGTCGACGGCGTCACGGCGGCGGTGATCATCTGCTTCGAGACGGTCTTCACCGACGTCGTCCGCTCGAACGTGCTGGCGGGCGAGGAGCCCGCCCGGATCGTGTTCTCGCTGACCAACGACGCGAGCTTCGGCGACTCGGCCGAGCCCGCCCAGCACCTGGCCCAGACCCAGCTGCGCGCGGTGGAGACCGGTCGGTGGTTCGTCCACGCGGCGCTCAGCGGCTCCTCGGCCTTCGTGGGCCCGGACGGCGAGCTGGAGCAGGCCACGGAGCTGTTCACCGTCGACTCGATCCGCGCGGAACTCCCGCTGGTCAGCGGCCTCACCCCCTACCTGGTCGTCGGTGACGTGCTGGGATGGCTGACCCGCCTCGGGGTGCTGCTGGCGGCGGTGCCGCTCGGCCGGGGGTTCGTGCAGCGTCGCCGCAGCATCGTGGGTGACGGGTAGCCTGCCCGCGACCGTGCGCTCGCGCGGTCGTTGCCCCCGTCGTCCAGCGGCCTAGGATCCCACCCTTTCAAGGTGGTGACGCCGGTTCGAATCCGGTCGGGGGTACCACGCAAAGCCGCAGGTCAGGGTGTCCCGGATGCCCCGTCCGGCGTCCGCGCCCAGGCGGTGCCGGAGCAGGGACGTCCGGGGGCCGGCGCCATGGGGAGCCTGGCGGTCACGTTGTTCGCGCACCGCAGCGGGGACAGGTCCTGCCACGGTGCGCGAGCAACTGATCGGCGCGGGAGCAGGAACGCAGGGCGGGAACGAGGGCGGGAACGGGGGGCGGGAACCGGGGGCGGGAACCAGGGGCGGGATCTCGCTCACCCCCAGCCGGGCCGATACCGTCGGTCAGGAAGGCGAAGGCCCGCAGGCGAAGGCCCCGCCCAGCGCTACCATCTGGCACCTGACACCCCCCGGAACCCCTGCGGGGACGCCTTCAGACGGTGACGCCGGTTCGGATCCGGTCGGGGGTACCGCGCGGCAAGCGTGCACCGACCTCGAGGAGCGTTCGTGGCCAGCAAGATCGAGATCCAGGTCCCCGTCGAGCGCCAGAAGGCGGCCCAGGCGGCCGGCAACTTCGAGCTCGACGACCTCCCAGGCGCGCTCGCCAACCCGGCGGCTGCCGTGCGCGTCGGCAAGGCCGTCAAGCAGGACAAGGCCCTCAAGACCGTGCGGTCCCTGAACGGGATCACCAAGCTCAGCCCCGGGCAGGTCATCGCCAACTACGGCAAGTCCGAGTCCAAGTGGGCCTCCGCCTACCAGAAGCGCCGGGCAGGTGCGGCGGAGTTCCACGAGCTGCTCAGCTACGCCCGTCAGATCATCGGGCTGGACAGCTCCGGACAGCTGCTGATCTGCCTCATGGGCCACGCCGGTCAGGGTCCCTGCATCCCGCTGTGGGTGCCGCGGGAGGAGGTCACCCTGACCGTGCAGCCCAACGACATCATCCTCCGCTTCGACGACATGACCTTCGACTGGTGACCGGCCTCGCGACCTTCCGGGACGCGGCCCACGAGCTGGCTGACCTGGCGGATGCGGCCACGATGCGGGCCTTCCGCCACCACCTCGATGTTCGGACCAAAGCGGACGGGACCTGGGTCACCGCGGTCGACGAGGAGGTCGAGCGCACCCTGCGGGCTGCGCTCCGCGACCGCTTCCCCGACCACGCCGTGCTGGGGGAGGAGGACGGCCTCGAGGGCCCGCCGAACGCCCCACGGTGGGTCATCGACCCGATCGACGGGACCACGAACTTCGTCAAGGGCAACCCGGTGTTCGCCACCCTCATCGGCCTGCAGGTCGAGGGCGAGGACGTGGTCGGGGTCGCCTCGGCTCCGGCGCTGGGCACCCGGTTCGACGGGGTCGCAGGCGGGGGGGCACGCCAGGACGGCCGGTCGATCGCCGTCAGTGACATCGACCGACTCGCCGACGCGGAGGTCGCCTTCGGTGGCCTGCGCTACTTCGCCGACCGCGGGCTGGCCTCGGCACCGGCGCGGCTGACCGGCGCCACCGCCCGGCAACGGGGCTACGGCGACTTCTGGAACCACTGCCTGGTTGCGGCCGGCAGCACCGACGTCACCGTGGAGGCAGCGGTCAGCCTGTGGGACCTGGTGGCTGTCAAGGTCATCGTCGAGGCGGCGGGTGGGCGGTTCACCGATCTCGACGGGGTGCCGACGGCCGACGGGGGGAGCGCGCTGAGCACCAACGGCCACCTCCACGAGGCGGTGCTCACGCTGCTCGCGACCGACGACCAGGACCGCGACCGCGACCGCGGAGCATGAGCTCCCCGAACGCGGGCAGCCAGGGTCCCTCGCGGCTCCCGTCCGCCTCCGAGGACGGCGCGGCACCCCGGCTCCTGGAGGTGGAGGATGCCCCGCCCGGCACCTTCGGCGAGTTCGAGCCGACCGCCCCGCCGCTGACCGACGCGCAGGGCCGGATCCGCCTGTCGTTCAGCCGGATCGACACCTACCGCACCTGTCCGCGCAAGTTCCGCTTCCGCTACGTGGACCGGCTCCCCACCCAGCCGAGCCCTCACCTGTCCTTCGGCACCTCGATCCACGGGGCCCTGGAAGCGTTCCACGACCGCAAGCTCCCCGACCCACCGAGCGAGGACGAGCTGCTCGGCTTCCTGTACGACGCCTGGGACACCCGCGGGTTCGCGGACCTCCCGCGTGAGGAACAGGTGGCCCACTACCGGCACGCGCAGCAGGTGCTGCGTCGCTACCACGCCCGACAGCGGCCACCGGGCCGGACCACGGCGGCGACGGAGGCGTGGTTCGAGGTCCCCTTCGCCTACGAGGCCGTGGTGGTGGGCTCCATCGACCGGGTCGACGTCGATGCGGACGGTGACCTGCACGTGATCGACTACAAGACCAACCGCCGCGCCCGACCCCGCAGCGAGGTGGCGGCCTCCCTCCAGTTGGCGTTGTACGCCCTGGCCTGCCGGCACCTGTACGGGGCCCTGCCAAGGACCGTCGCCCTGGACTTCGTGGTGCCCGGCCTCGAGGTCATCGTGGGCCTCGAGGAGCTCGACCTCGAGGCGGCTCGCGCGACGGTGCTGGAGACCGCCGCCGCGATCCGCGCCGAGCGGTTCGAGACCGTCCCGAACCGGCTGTGCGACTGGTGCGACCACCGGGCGGTCTGCCCGGCGTGGGAGGGCGAGGCCGACGACACCTTCGGGGCCGCTGTCACCACCGCCGAGCAGTTGCGGCGACGGCTGCGCCGGGAGGTCCGGGAGCTGCGGGAGCTCGAGGCCGGCATCGCCCGGCTCGCCACCGAACGAGGACTCGACACCTGAGCCCGCTCAGGGCGTTAGGCTCCGCCGACGTCACGGCGGATCACGCCCACATCTTGGGCAGGAGGAGACAGCGGTGGGGCAGAAGGTCAAGGAGACGATGCAGATCGGCGCAACACCGGACGTGGTGTGGAACGTGATCACGGACCTGTCGACCTACCCCGAGTGGGCGAGCGGGGTCCGCATCACCGAGGTCCTCGAAGCCAACGACGACGGGTCGCCGCACCGCGCGCGGTTCACCGTCGATGCGAAGGTGTCGGAGATCAACTACGTCATCGAGTACCAGTACGTCGACTACGACATCACCTGGCACCTGCTCGAGGGTGATCTCATCTCGCAACTCAACGGGGAGTACCGGCTGTACGAGACCGAGGACGGCGGCACCGAGGTGATCTACGGCCTCGAGGTCGACGTCGACCTGCCGCTGCCCGCCTTCATGAAGAAGCGCGCCGCCAAGGCGATCCTCGAACAGGGGCTCAACGGCCTGAAGGACCAGGCCGAGGCCCAGGCCTGACCGTGCCCCGCGACGAGGTCGAGGCCGCCTACTTCGCCCTGCTGCGCGCGCGCGAGGAACTGGACGCGCTGCGGCGCTACGACGAGTACCTGCTGGCCGAGGCCCAGAGACTGCGGCGCACCACCAGCGAGGGTGAGGCCCTGCTCGATGCGGTGGACCGACGCCTCACCCGGGCACTGCGGCACACCGACCAGCCGATGGCGCAGGCGGTGACCGCTCGTCTGGCGGTGATCGGCGAGGAACGCGCCCGTCTCCCCGAACGCCTCGAGGCGGCCGAGGCCTACGTGCTCGCCTGCGAGCAGGAGCACGCCCACATCCGCGACCGGCGCTGAGCCGTGTACCGCGACGACCCACTGGACGACGAGGCGGAGCTCAGGGAGGTCCTCGGCGACGGGCCGGTCGACCGGCTCGTCGCCGCCGACGTCGGGCAGCCGCACACCCCGCTGGAGGCGGCTCTGGACGTGCTGCGGCTCCTGCAGGGCTGGGTGGACGATGCGGCAGCGGGCCGCTGGTTCGCCACCGAGCAGCGACGCCTCGAAGGACGCACGCCGATCGAGGCCCTGGTGACGGGCACGCTGGAGGAGGTCGAGGACGCCGCACGGGCCTGGGCCGCCGCCCAGGGCTGAGCCGGACGTGACCCCGACAACGGCCACCAGCACGATCGGCGCCCCCACCGGTCGCGGTCGGGGAGCCGGAGCCGCTACCCTCCGGGTTCGCTCCGGGCGAGCCGCTCGCCCTTCCGCCCTGCTCCGGTGGCGTTCCACCGGCTCGGCGGCCACCGTCGCGCCGTCACGGCGCCCTCCACCCGGGCCACCACCCCCGCCCGCGCACACCAGAGGTCACCACCCCATGCCCACCGGACGCGTCAAGGTCTTCCACGCCGACCGCAACTTCGGCTTCATCACCGTCGACGACGGTTCCGAGGCCTACGTCGCCGCCACCGAGGTCGCCTCGGGCCCACTGCGTCCGGGTGACGAGGTCGAGTTCGAGCTCGGCGAGTCCGAGGGACGTCGCCGCGCCGCGACCGGGGTGACCGTCACCAAGGCGGCACCGGCCGCGAACCCCGTGGGCCGGACGATGGCGAACCCGCCCTCCTGGGACGAGCTCGAGGAGCGCGAGCGTCAGCGTCGGATGGCTCGCCGCCGCCGCCGCTGACCCGCAACCACGTCGAAGGGGACCCGCCCCCGCGGCTGCCGACCCCCGGTGGATGCACCTGCCACCGGCGCCACGGGACCGGTACGGTCCAGGGTCCCGAACGCTGCGGGAGGCACACACCGTGGCTCAGCCCGTTGGCCCTACGACGACCCCGGTCCGCCAGCCTGGGACCGAGTCCGAGGTCAGCCCTGACCTGCCCTGGGACGTGATCGTCTGGGATGACCCGGTCAACCTGATGTCCTACGTCGTCTTCGTCTTCAAGCGGGTGTTCGGGTTCCCCGACCACCTCGCCCGCAAGCTCATGCTCGAGGTCCACGAGCAGGGCCGGGCGCTCGTCGCCTCCGAGCCCCGCGAGCAGGCGGAACGCTACGTGCACGCGCTCCACGGTTACGGCCTGCGGGCCACGATGGAGCGGCCCTCGTGACCGCCACCTTCGTGCGTCGTGGGGAGCTGATCCGGCTGCAGCTGCGCCCGCAGGAGGTCACCCTGCTGACCCGGCTCGCCGGCGAGCTGCGGACCGCGCTGGAGGAGCCGGGGGCGGACGATCCGGTCGTGGCGCGGCTGTTCCCGCCGGCGGTGCTCGGCGACCCTGAGGCCGACCGTGAGGTGCGGGACCTGCTGGCCGACGCCCTGCTCGCCGATCGGCTGACGGGGCTCGAGGCGGTGCTCGAGCTGCTCGAGCGCGGGCGGCGCTCGAAGGGCCGACTGGTGGTGGACCTGGTCGAGGACGAGCCACTGCTGGTCCTCGGGGTGCTCAACGACATCCGGCTCGCGATCGGCGCGCGCATCGACATCGAGGCGCTCGACCGCGACCGGCTCGCGGAGGACGACCCGGTGGCCTACCCGGTCGCGGTCATGGACCATCTGGGTTGGTGGCAGGAGCAGTTGCTGGCGATCCTCGACGGGCGCGACGCACGGGCGTGAACAACCGCACGACCCATCGGGTCGGGGGAGGAGCAGCACGGTGCAGCTAGGTGTCGGGGTCAGCGAGGACCTGCCGCTGGTGGTGCAGCAACGCATCGCCGCCCACGTCGAGGGCGCGGGGTTCACGTCGCTGTGGACCAACGAGGCCAGTGGGCGGGACGCGCTCCTGCTGTGCCAGGCCTGGGCGGCCGCGACCACCGATCTGCGGGTCGGGGTCGGGGTCGCGCCGATCTGGACCCGGAGCCCCGCACAGCTCGCCATGGCGTCGGCCACCCTGCAGGAAGCAAGTGGAGGACGGTTCCTCCTCGGGCTCGGGGTCAGCCATGGCGCGACGATGGGCCCCTGGCACGGCGCCGAGGTGGTCAAGCCCCTCACGGCCAGCCGCGAACTGCTGACGATCCTGGCGCAGCTGGAGGCGGGGGAGCAGAGCGAGGTGGCGGGCGAGGGCCTGTCCTCCCGCCGCTTCCGCCTGGCGGTGTCGCCGCTGCCCCCACCGACACCTCGCTACCTCGCCGCCATGGGACCGAGGATGCTCGCCCTGGCGGGCTCCCACGCCGACGGCGCCCTGCTGAACTGGGCCGGCCCCGAGGAGGTGGCACGAGCCGGCACGCTGGTCCGCGACGGCGCCCGTGACGCCGGCCGGGACCCGTCGCAGGTCGAGGTCGCGACCTACGTCCGCCTGGCGGTGGCCGAGGACCGCGACGCGGCCAGGGCGGCGTTGGCGACCCAGATCGGTCGCTACGGCGCGCTCCCGGCCTACGCCGCCCATCTCGAGCGCCAGGGGTTCGGCCCCGCGCTGGATCGGGCCCGCGACGCACACCGGTCGGGGGCGGACGGGATCGGGTTGGCGGAGGCTCTGGGGGAGGAGACCCTGGACGCGCTCGGGTGGGCGGCGACACCCGGTGACGACGCCACCCCACTGCTGCGTCGCTACGCCGAGGCCGGGCTCGACCACCTCATCGCCCGGGTCGTGGTGGTCGGGGACGACCCCGTCGCCAGCATCGACGCCGTGGTACGCGCCCTCGACCCCCACACCGGCTGACGCCGCCGCGGCGCAGTGTCACCGCGCCCGTCGGCCGAGGCTGGCGATCAGGTACCGGCACTCCGGCACCCGCAGCGCCCACGTCACCAGCAGGTAGGTGGTCCCGGCGCCGCCCCCCACGATGACCAGCCGCGCCAGCGAGCCCGCTCCGGTCGGCACGAGCAGCGCCAGCGGTGGGGCGATCAGGAAGGTCGCCAGCGCCCCGAGGAGCAGGCGCAGCAGCGTCCCTCCGCCGAGCCGCGGCCGGGTCGTGAGTCGGGTCACGCGCCCGCGCAGCAGCAGGAACTCCAGCCAGGATCCCACCGCCGAGCCCGCGGCCAGGCCGAGCGCCCCGAGCCGCAGCTGGTTCTCGGTGGCGTCCCGCAGGGCCGGGTCGGGGGGTGACAGGGTGGGCACGCGCGCGCCCTCGGCCAGCACGAAGCCGGCGGGCTCGGCGAGGTCGACCACGATGCGGTCCAGGTTGAACATCAGCGGGATGGCGACCGCCAACGCGACGGCGACCCGGATCCCGGCGATCACCGCGGGGGTACGGGCGTCGTCGACGGCGTAGAGCACCGACTGGAGCAGCCGCGATGCCGTGGCGGGTAGCAGTCCGAGGCTGTAGACACCCAGCACGGCCGCGACCTGGAAGGTGGTCTCGGCGTCGAAGGCGCCCCGGCCGAACAGCAGGTCGACGATGTCACCACCGAGCAGCAGGTAGGCGACCATGGCCCCCATCACGAAGAAGGCGCTACGGGCCAACCCGGCGTCCAGCCGTTCGCGCAACGCGGCCCGGCCCGCGGCGCCCATCGTGGACAGCGACGGCAACTCGGCCGCCGCCACGCTCATACCGAACAGCGCGATCGGGAGCAGGTAGAAGGTCTGGGCGTACCCGAGCACCGCCACGGCGCCGACCGCCAGCAACGAGGCGACCGCGAGCTCCACCAGGGCCGAGAGCTGCACCACACCCCGCCCCAGCACGATCGGCCCGAAGGCCCGCAGCACCGTGCGCACCCCCGCCCGGCGGTGGTCCAGTGACGGCCGGAGCGAGCCCCGCAGCACCCGTCGCACCGTCGGGACCTGCACGGCGACCTGCAACGCACCACCGAGCACCACGCCCCAGCCGGCGGCCACCGCCGGGTCCAGCAGCGCCGAGGCCCCGAGCGTCACCAGCCCGATCAGGATCCCGAGGTTCCACAGCACCGGGGCGACGTAGGACAGGAAGAACCGGCGATGGGCGTTCAGGACCCCGAGGCACCACGCGGACAGGACCAGCAGACCCACCCCCGGGAACATGATCCGCACCAGCGTGACGGTGAGCTCGAAGCGCTCACCTACGAAGCCGGGGGTGATCAGGCGCACCAGCGGGGCGGCGAACACCATGCCCAGCAGCACCAACACCCCGACCAGGACCACCAGCAGCCCGAGGACCGCTCCCGCCACCCGGCCCGCCTCCTCCTCACGGTCCTCGGCCAGCAGGCGGGAGTAGGTGGGGATGAAGGAGGCCGACAGGACCCCTTCCCCGAGCAGGTTCTGCAGCAGGTTCGGGATCTTGAGCGCCGCCCGGAACGCATCGGCTCCGACGTTGGCGCCCAGGAAGAACGCCAACGCGGCGTCGCGCACCAGCCCGGACATCCGCGACAGCGCGATCCCGCCCGCGATCAGCGACGAGAACCGGCGCATCTCGGCCGCGCCGTCGCCCGGTACCTCCTCGGAAGCCGGGCCCTCGTCCCGTCCAGCGTCATCCACGGGGTGTCACGCCCACCGTCGTGGCCGGTCCCGCAGCTGGCCGAGCCCGAGCGCGTCACACCAGTCCAGGTACGGCCCCTGCGGCACCCCGTCGAAGGCCAGGTCCGCCAGCGCCACCCCCGGGTCCAGCTCGGTCGCCAGCCGCGTGAGCTCCCGGTAGCGCAGCGCCTCGTCACGCCGCTCGGCGAGGCTGGCCGCGATCCGGGCAGCGCCCCGCACCGGCACCTCCCAGTCGGCGGGATCCCCGGGGATCGCCTCCAGCTCTCCGTAGTGGCCCAGCAGGGTGGCCGCGGTCTTCGCCCCGATGCCCGGCAGCCCCGGGATGCCGTCGGCGACGTCGCCGACCAGGGCCAGCAGGTCGGGGATCGCAGCCGGTGGCACCCCGAACCGCTCACGCACCGCGTCCTCGTCCCGCTCGGTGCCGCGGGACCGGTCCACCTGGATGATCCGGCTGCCCTGCACCACCTGGGCGAGGTCCTTGTCCGGGGTGAGGATCCGGACCTGTCCCACCTCGGGCGCGAACCGGACCGCGGCGCTGGCGAGCTGGTCGTCGGCCTCGACCCGCTCGCAGCGCCAGACGTGCACCCCGAGGGTGCCCACGGCCACCTCGGCGTCGGCGAGCTGGGCGAGCAGGGCCGGGTCGACACCCTCCGAGCTCTTGTAGCCCCCGAAGACCTCGTTGCGCCAGCTCTCGATCGGTCGGTCGAAGGCGACGCCGAGGTGGGTGACGGCCTCGGCCTCGTCGTCCAACAGCGCCAGCAGGCTGGACACGAGCCCCACGGTCGCCTTGATGTCGCGGCCCGCGGGATCGGTGCGGTCGGGCCGCTTCGAGAAGTGGGCGCGGAACAGCTCGTAGGTGCCGTCGACGAGGTGGAGACGTGCCGGCACCGCCGCCTCCCCATCCCCAGCCATGTGGCCTCCTGTGGCTACCGTGGGGAACGGTAGTCCAGCGTCGGCCGCGTGCCGGCACGTCCGAGGCAGGTGACGACCACGTGCGTTCGAACGCCCGGAAGGTGGAGGACGGACCGCGCCTGCTCCCGGTCGCGGCCGACGGCCGCACCCGCCCACCCCGACCGGTGCCGCCCTCGGTGTGGGCCCTACCCGACCCGGGCCTGCAGGGCCCGCAGGAGCTAATCGGGTTCGGCGCCGACCTCGCGCCCGCCACCCTGGTCGACGCCTACCGGCGGGGCATCTTCCCCTGGCCCCACGTCGACACCCCGCTGCCGTGGTTCTCACCCGACCCCCGGGGGGTGATCACCACCGACAGCCTCCACCGCTCGCGCAGCCTGCGACGCACCCTCAGGCGCAGCGGGTGGACCACCACGGTCGACGCGGACCTGCCCGGGGTGGTGGCGGCCTGTGCGGACCGTGACGACGAGGGGACGTGGCTGACGCTTGAGATGCAGGCCGCCTACCGCCGGCTGCACGAGCTCGGCTGGGTGCACAGCGTGGAGGTCTGGGAGGGCCGCCGGCTCGTCGGCGGCATCTACGGCGTCCAGATCGGCGCGGTGTTCACCGGCGAGTCGATGTTCCACCGGGCGACCGACGCCTCGAAGGTGGCGTTGGTCGACCTGCTCGACCGCTTCACCGCCGCCGGCGGTGCCCTGCTCGACGTCCAGCTCCTCCCCCCCCACCTCGCCAGCCTCGGTGCCCTGGAGGTGCCCCGCGAGGTGTTCCTCGCCGACCTGCGGATCCTGCGCACCCGACAGGTCCGCATGGCCGTGGGCAGACGTCCCGTGACGACACTCGCCGGGTGAGGCACACTGGTGGTCGAGGACGCCGAGCCCGGCCACCCCTTCGACCACCGATCCAGCGCGTGGTGGGTCCCGGATCCCTGTCGAGACCGCGACCTGCACGCCGCCCGCCGGGCTCCCGCGACGTCCCCGCCGAACGCGTCGGACCTCCGGGTGCCCGCGGCCAACGGATCCCCACCGACCACGAGGTACCCCACGTGAGCGACAACCCCACCCCCTTCGAGCGCCGCTACCCCGACCAGGACTTCGAGGTCCGTGACCTCGCCCTCGCCGAGTGGGGCCGCAAGGAGATCGGCCTCGCCGAGCGCGAGATGCCCGGCCTGATGGCCCTGCGCGAGCGGTTCGCGGGCGAGGAGCCCCTGGCGGGCGCCCGCATCGCCGGCTGCCTGCACATGACGGTCCAGACCGCGGTGCTGATCGAGACCCTGCAGGCGCTCGGAGCTTCCGTGCGTTGGTCGTCCTGCAACATCTTCTCCACCCAGGACGAGGCCGCCGCTGCGGTGGCCGCTGCCGGGACCCCGGTGTTCGCCTGGAAGGGCGAGACCGAGGCGGAGTACGTCTGGTGCATCGAGCAGACCCTGACCTGGCCCGACGGTTCCGGGCCGAACCTGCTCCTCGACGACGGCGGTGACCTGACCGCCCTGATCCACGACCACCACACCGACCTGCTGCCGGAGATCCTCGGGGTCTCCGAGGAGACCACCACCGGCATCAAGCAGCTCAGGGCGTGGCAGAAGCGCGGCACCCTCAGGATGCCCGCGATCAACGTCAACGACTCCGTCACCAAGTCGAAGTTCGACAACCTGTACGGGTGCCGGGAGTCGCTGATCGACGGCATCAAGCGCGGAACCGACGTGATGATCGCCGGCAAGGTCGTGGTGGTCGCCGGGTACGGCGACGTCGGCAAGGGCTGCGCCCAGGCGCTGGACGGCATGGGCGCCACGGTCTACGTCACCGAGATCGACCCGATCAACGCGCTCCAGGCCGCCATGGAGGGCTACCGGGTCGTGCGCATAGAGGACGTCATCGACCAGGCCGACATCGTGGTCACCGCCACGGGCAACATGGGCGTGGTGACCCACGACCGGGTGCTGGAGATGAAGGACCACGCGATCCTGTGCAACATCGGGCACTTCGACACCGAGATCGAGACCGAGGCACTGCGCGCCTACGAGTGGACCAACATCAAGCCCCAGGTCGACCTGGTCCACCTGCCGAACGGCAAGGACGTGCTCCTGCTCGCCGAGGGGCGGCTGGTCAACCTCGGCAACGCCACCGGGCACAGCTCCTTCGTGATGTAGACCTCCTTCACCAACCAGGTCCTCGCGCAGCTCGAGCTGTGGCAGCACCACGAGGACTACAAGGACGAGGTCCACGTCCTGCCCAAGCACCTCGACGAGGAGGTGGCCCGGCTGCACCTGGAGAAGATCGGCGCGCGGCTGACGGAGCTCCCCCCCGAGCAGGCCGACTACCTCGGCGTCGACCCCGGGGGGCCCTACAAGGACGACAGCTACCGCTACTGACCGCTCTGGGCCTACCGCTCCGACACCACCCACGCCAGCGCACGGTCACGCCTTCTTCCCTGCGGGCGTCGCGTCGCATAGCGTGGGTGGTGTTGTTCACGAGGCCGATGAGCGCCGCAGATCGGTGCTCACGTCCGGGCCCCCACCTGCCGATACCCCCAGGGAGGCAGGTCGAGGTCACGGACGGACCGTTCGACGACACCAGCCTGGACGAGGAGGACACCGTGGGTCGACAGCGCCGGGGCGCCGGCACGCTGACCGCTGTAGGAGTGGCGGTGCTCGCGATGGTCGGGGTCGGCGCAGCCGTCGCCCAGTCGGACGATGCCGCGGCCACCGGGACGACGCCCGACGCGCTGCTCGAACGGCTCGACACCCTGGAGGCGGACCTGCCGGCCAACCCGCCGCCGCTCGGGGCGGAGCTGTCCGAGGAGACCACCTGGGGGGCGGTCCAGGGTGACGCGACCAGCGTCCGGGCCGTGCTCGACACCCTCGAGCCGGAACTGCGGCAACTGTTCATCGACGCCGATGACGCCGACGGCGACGTCGCCGACGGGGTCGCCCTGGTCGCCCGCGGCTGGCTGGACATCTGGACCGGCACCACGGCCCTGGCCGTCGCGGAGTCCGCCGACCTCGCCTTCCCGATCGGGACCTCCGACGAGCTCGGCGTGGCCACCGGCGCCGACGAGCTCCGCGGTCAGGTCGAGGTCGGCCTCGACCTGCTGCTCGAGGGGCGTGCCCGCCACCTGGAGGGCTACGGTCTCCTTCGGGACCTGGGCGAAGCGCCGCTCGATGCCCAGATGCGCATCGACGACCGGGCCAGCGCGGCCGAGACCTACGACGCCGAGGTGCGCCCGCTGATCACCCGGCTGCTGTCCCACCCCGACCCCTCCGTGCTGGTGACCACCGACCGGTTCGACACCGACGCTCCTGGCGTCCGCAGCCGTGCCACCTCGATGACCGTGGTGTGCGTGGACCGGGAGGCGCTGGAGGAGCTCGGCGGTACCGCGTCCGAGGAGGTGCTCGCCGAGCTCGAGGACATCGACCGGATCGACTGCGAGGACCTGCCCGGCATCGACACCGAGTGAGGCCCTGGTGCAGAGCATCCCCAAGCCCGACGAGTTGCTCGCGCTGCACGACATCACCGCGGAGCTGTTCGCGACGCTGAAGGGATGGTTCGACGTCGCCGACGAGGTCACGATCTCGCTGGCGGACATCGACGCAGCGGTCGAGGAGCTCAGCGACCCGGTGCTGATCGCGGCCATGGCGATGCGCAAGCTCCAGGCGCTGAGGCTGCTGGCTCAGCCCGGTGTGCGCACCACCACCGACGTGGTCGTCACCATCGTGCAGGACCTCGACCGGGCGCTGCTGCAGGCCCCGTCGATGTGGTTGAAGCGCACCGCCGCCGCCACCGACTGGGACGCTGAGTTCGCCGCCCTGGTCGACGACGATGCCGAGGACGCCGAGACGTCCACCGCCGCGCGCGGGGCAGCCGACGCGGCCGAGTCGGCAACGGGCACCGCCGCCGACGACGACCCGGCCGTCACCCGGTTCCGGGAACTGCACGCCGGTCTGCACCGGGCACTGCGCGCGGTGATCACCGCCAGCGAGGGGGAGATCCGGGTGCTGGTGTGACGACGGCCTCTCAGCGCCGTTGCGCCAGGGCCGGGAGACCCGAGCGCGCAGGTTGGACGGCTGGCACCATGGCGAGCGCGGCGCGCACCGGAAGCTCCCTGCGCCGCCCCGCTTTACGAGGTGTGTAGTAGGTTCGTTCGGAACCGGCGCGGCGTTGCGGGATCGCGCCGGCTCGCCTGAAGCCCGCGCGACAACAGACACTGCTCGGACCACGGCTTCGGACCGTACCGAGCGGAGGAAAGGTACAGCTCGATGAGTATGACCATCCGCCGCGCTGCCGCGGCCGCACTGGTAGGAGCCCTGGTGCTCGCCGCCTGCGGTGAGGCGCCCGACGATGACGTCGTGACCGACGTCGAGGAGACCGACCCGGTCGACGACGAGGTGGACGACGACGAGGTGGACGACGAGCCGGCCGCCGGTGCCGACTTCCGCGGCTGCCTGGTCACCGACCAGGGCGGCGTCGACGACGCGTCGTTCAACGAGACCGCCTGGGCTGGCCTGCAGCAGGCAGAGGCCGACCTCGGCGTCGACATCGCCGTGCTCGAATCGAACTCCGAGGCGGACTTCGCGCCCAACATCCAGGCGTTCATCGACCAGGACTGCGACCTGATCGTCACGGTCGGGTTCCTGCTCGGCGAGGCCACCGAGGAGGCGGCGATCGCCAACCCGGACCAGGACTTCGCCATCGTGGACTACGCCTTCGACGACGACTACGACAACCTCCTCGAGCTGGTCTTCGCCACCGAACAGGCCGGCTTCCTGGCGGGCTACGTCGCGGCGTCGATGACCGAGACCGGCACCATCGGCACCTTCGGCGGCATCAACATCCCGCCGGTGACGGTGTTCATGGACGGCTACCTCGCCGGCGCGTCCTACTACAACGACGAGTTCGGGACCGATGTCGAGGTCCAGGGCTGGGACGGCTCCGACGGGCTGTTCACCGGCAACTTCGAGTCCCAGGACGACGGCCGCAACATCACCGACACCCTGCTGCAGGCCGGGGCCGACATCATCATGCCGGTCGCGGGTCCGGTCGGTCTGGGCACGGCGACGGCCATCGAGGACTTTGGCGAGGGCAAGATGATCTGGGTCGACACCGACGGCTACGAGTCCACGCAGTTCGGTGAGCTCATGCTGACCTCGGTGATGAAGAACATGGACGTCGCGGTGTACGACGCGATGGCCGCGGTGGTGGACGGCACCTTCGAGGGTGGCCTGTACGTCGGCACCCTGGAGAACGACGGTGTCGGCATCGCACCGTTCCACGACTTCGAGGACGAGGTCCCGCAGGAGGTCAAGGACGCGATCCCCGGACTGATCGACGGCATCATCGCCGGCGAGGTCTCGGTGGACCCCGCGGACTACTGATCCCGCACGTCACGTACGGAACGGAGGGGCGCCGCAGGCCGGGCGCCCCTCCGGTGTCGATGGTGTTCCGTTGGTTGCGACGGGCGGGCTAGCGTCCGCTGCAGGTGATCGGCCCCCGAGGTCGCCGCACCGTGTCGCAGGCCGGCAGCACGGAGCCGGCCGGCAGGCAGGAGGGTCGCGTGGAGCTCGAACTGCGGGGCATCACCAAACGGTTCCCCGGCGTCATCGCCAACGAAGCGGTCGACCTCGTGGTGACCTCCGGGGAGGTCCACGGGCTGCTCGGGGAGAACGGCGCCGGCAAGTCCACGCTGATGAACGTCCTCTACGGGCTGTACCGGGCCGATGAGGGCGAGATCATCGTCGACGGCACCCCGCTCCAGCTCGACGACCCCGGGGACGCGATCGACGCCGGTATCGGCATGGTGCACCAGCACTTCATGCTGGTCCCGGTGTTCACCGTGGCCGAGAACATCGTGCTGGGCGTCGAGCACACCCGCGGTCTCGGTCGGCTGGACCGGGCCAGGGCCTCCAAGGAGGTCGCCGAGCTCGCGGAGCGCTCCGGGTTGCCGGTGGACCCCGATGCTCTGGTCGAGGACCTGCCGGTCGGCATCCAGCAACGGGTGGAGATCCTCAAGGCCCTCTACCGCGACGCCCGCCTGTTGATCCTGGACGAGCCCACGGCGGTACTCACCCCTCAGGAGGCCGACGACCTCTTCGACGCGATCCGCGCCTTCACGGCCGAGGGCCGCTCAGTGGTCTTCATCTCCCACAAGCTCCGCGAGCACCGCGTGATCGCCGACCGCATCAGCGTCCTGCGCCGCGGTCGGATCGTCGGCACCGCCGACCCTCGGGAGGCCAGCGAGCAGGACCTCGCCAACCTCATGGTCGGCCGACCGGTGGAGCTGACGGTCAGCAAGACGCCCGCGCAGCCCACCGACAGCGTCCTCCAGGTGCAGGGTCTCAGGGTGGACGACGCCGTCGGCTCGCCGGTCGTACAGGACGTCGACCTGGAGATCCGTCGCGGCGAGATCGTGGCCGTCGCCGGCGTGGAGGGCAACGGGCAGACGCCGCTGGTGGCCGCCTTGACCGGGCTGCGGGAGATCGCCGACGGCACGGTCACCGTCGCCGGTCGCGAGGTGATGGGCGCGACCCGCAAGCAGATCCTGCGGGAAGGGACCGGGCACGTCCCCGAGGACCGCAGCAAGGACGGGCTCGTCGCCGACTTCTCAGTGGCGGAGAACCTGATCCTCAACCTGTGGGACGCCGAGCCCTACGCCCGCCGCGGCACCCTGCAGTTCGCCGCCATCAACGAACACGCCCGGGAACTGGTCGGCGCCTACGACATCCGCACCCCCTCGGTGAGCACCCCGGCCGGTTCGCTGTCGGGCGGGAACCAGCAGAAGCTCGTGGTGGCCCGGGAGTTCGACCGCCCGATCGACCTGCTGGTCGCCTCCCAGCCGACCCGCGGCGTCGACGTGGGCTCCATCGAGTACATCCACTCCCAGCTCGTCGCCAAGCGGGACGCCGGCACCGCGGTGCTCCTGGTGTCCTCCGAGCTCGACGAGGTGCTGGCCCTGGCCGACCGGGTGGCCGTGATGTACCACGGTCGGCTCGTCGGACCCTTCGACATGCCGATCTCCAAGGAGGCCGTCGGCCGGATGATGGCGGGCGCCGACCCCGCCGACGTGCTCGGCTCCCCGACCGCGACACCGGCCTCGACCGATGACCCCGCGACCACGAACGGGTCCAGCCCCGGAGCCCCCGCATGAGCGACGACATCGAGCCCGAGGACAGCGCACCCCGCTCCGGAGAGGACGACGCCCCCGAGAGCGAGCAGGCACCGGGTGACGTGCTGCTCGAGGACGAGGACCTCGCCAGGGCCGAGATCGAGGCGGCGGCCGAGCGGGCGGCGGACGCCAAGGCCATCGGGCTGGAAGCCGGGTTCGGCGAGCGCTTCATCGCCGCGATCACCGGTACCAGCGTGGTGGTGACGCTGCTGGCCTTCCTCTCCGCCCTGGTCATCGGCGCCTTCATCATCGCCTTCAGCGAGGATGCGGTCCGCGAGACGCTCAGCTACTTCTTCGCGCAGCCGGGCGATGCGTTCCGAGCCGCCGGGGACGCGGTGTTCAGTGCCTACCGGGCGCTGCTCCAGGGCTCGGTCGGGGGCACGACCCAGCTGTCGGAGACCTTCGTCACCGCCACCCCGCTGATCCTCACGGGACTGGCCGTGGCCGTGCCGCTGCGCGCGGGCCTGTTCAACATCGGTGCCGAGGGCCAGTTCGTGGCCGGCGGCATGCTGGCCGGGCTCATCGGCTTCAGCCTGACGGGACTGCCGATGGCGGTCCACCTGCCGCTGGCCCTGGCGGCCGGCCTGGTCGCCGGCGGGCTGTACGGGTGGATCCCGGGCATCCTCAAGGCCCGCACCGGGGCACACGAGGTCATCTCGACCATCATGCTCAACAACATCGCGCTGCTGGTCAGCGGGTACCTGATCTCCACCACCCTGTTCCGCCGACCCGACCGCACCGACCCGATCTCGAGGTCCGTCGAGGAGTCGGCACGCTTCCCGCGGCTGATCCCCTGGGAACCGGGGCTCAGGGTCAACACCAGCCTGCTGGTGGCCATCGCGCTGGCGATCCTGATCTTCTGGTTGGTCGAGCGCTCCACCCGCGGGTTCGAGCTCAACGCCGTCGGGTTGAACGCCTCGGCGGCCACGGCAGCCGGCATGAACCCGGGCCGCTCGCTGGTCCTGGCCATGAGCGTCGGCGGTGCACTGGCCGGGGCGGGCGGCGCCGCGGTGATCCTCGGGTTGCAGTACCGCCTGACGATCGGGTTCTCGGCCGGCATCGGGTTCAGCGGGATCACCGTGGCGCTGCTGGGCCGGGGCCGCATCGGCGGGACCGTCGCCGCCGGGGTCCTCATCGGTGCCCTGCAGGTCGGTGGTCGCAACATGCAGGCCCAGACCGGCACGTCGTTGGAGCTCGCACTGGTGATCCAGGCGCTGATCATCGTCTTCATCGCGGCGCCGGGTCTCGTGCGTGCGATCTTCCGGATCAAGGCTGATGACCTCGCCACCGGGCAGGTCGCGAAGGGGTGGGGGGCATGAGCCAGAACACGTTGGCCCCGGCCGCACAGCGACGCCGCGAGCGCAGGTTCGGGTTGTTCTCCCTGCTGGTGCTGGCGGTCATGCTCGGCGTGTTCGCGTCCAGCACCCGGGGCGCTCAGGCCACCTTCATCCTCAACGACGCCCGCGGGCAGCTGTTCGAGCTCCCCGATCTGATCCTTCCGGTCGTCCCGACCGTCATCGTCCTGTCGGCGCTGGTGGCCGGCATCGCCGCCCGCCAGTTCACCCGTGGGTTCGGCTCCCGTGCGGTGGTGATCGTCGGCGTGGTCGCGCTGCTGTTCGTGATCGCCTTCCTGACCTGGGCGGCAGCTGGAGGCCAGCTGTCCGTGGTGGGGCTGCTGCGCGGCTCGCTCGCGCGGGCGACACCGATCGCCTTCGGTGCCATGGCCGGCGTGCTGTGCGAACGCGCCGGGGTGATCAACATCGCCATCGAGGGGCAGTTCCTGGCCGGGGCCTTCACCGCCGCCGTCGTGTCGTCGATCGCCGGCAACCCGTGGGTGGGCCTGTTCGGCGGGATCTCCGCCGGGGTCCTGGTCGCCTTCATGCTGGCCGGGCTGTCGATCAAGTTCCAGGCCGACCAGATCGTGGTCGGGGTCGTGCTGATCGTGTTCGCCACGGGCGTGACCTCGTTCCTGAACACCCAGGTCCTGTCGGGCAACCCCCAGCTGAACTCACCGACCCGGTTCGCCTCGATCGCCGTACCCGTGCTCAGCGAGATCCCGCTGATCGGGCCGGTGCTGTTCCGCCAGTCGTTGCTGGTGTTCGGGATGATCGCGGCGGTGATCGTCCTGCAGTACGGACTGTTCCAGACCCGGTGGGGGCTCAGGCTGCGGTCGGTCGGCGAGCCCCCCAAGGCCGCCGACACCGTCGGCATCCACGTCCTCGCCACGAGGTACAAGGCCGTGCTGCTCGGCGGCGTGCTCGCCGGCATCGGCGGCTCCTGGTGGACCCTGGACGCGGTCGGCCAGTTCTCCCGGGAGATGACCGGGGGCCGGGGCTTCATCGCCCTGGCGGCGATGCTGGTCGGGCGCTACAGCCCCGTTGGAGCCTTCGGTGCGGCGTTGATCTTCGGCTTCTCGGACCAGCTCGCCACCTCGCTGCAGCTGCTGCGGGTGCCGGTGCCCTCCGACCTGCTGCTGACCGCCCCCTACCTGGTGACCATCGTCGTCGTGGCCGGACTGATCGGGCGCCTCAGGGTGCCGGCCGCTGACGGCAAGCCCTACGTCAAGCAGTAGCGCGGCCCGTCCCGGGCGGTCCCACCTCGCCGACGGGTGGAGCCGCCCCGGAGGACGGCTCCACAGCGGCGCGGCAAGGGTTCAGCTCTGCAGCAGGGTCCCGATGCGGGTGATGCCCTCGACCAGGTCGTCGTCGCTGAGCGCGTAGGACAGCCGGGCGTAGCCGGGTGCGCCGAAGGCCTCGCCGGGCACCACGGCCACCTTGGCCTCCTCGAGCAGCACCTCGGCGAGGTCCAGGGTCGAGTCGATCTGCCGACCGGCCACCTCACGCCCGAGGTAGGACTCGAAGGACGGGAACACGTAGAACGCTCCCGTCGGCTCGAACACGCTGACACCATCGATCGCGGACAGCGCGTCGACGGCGACACGGCGGCGGCGGTCGAAGGCCTGCCGCATCACCTCCGAGGGCCCCTGGTCGCCGGTGATGGCCTCGAGCGCAGCGGCCTGGGCGACGTTGCACACGTTGGAGGTCACCTGGCTCTGCAGCTTGGCCATCCCTGAGGCCACGTCGACGGGGGCGATGGCCCAGCCGACGCGCCACCCGGTCATCGCGTAGGTCTTGGCGACCCCGCTGGCGATGATGGTGCGCGGCGCCGCGTCGGGGGCGACCGCCGGCAGGGAGGTGAACACGGTGTCGCCGTAGACCAGCC
>PWWI01000233.1 GCA_003561535.1 Nitriliruptoraceae bacterium | reverse complement strand
CTCCAGGTGCTCGTCGAGGACGAGCAGTACCGCGCGCTCGATGCGGTCGCTGCCGAGCGGGGCGTCTCGGTCGCCTCCATCGTCCGCGAGGCGCTCGGCCGGTACCTCCAGGCCGGACCTGAACAGACCCGTGAGGCTGCGGAGCGGATCCTGTCGGCGGCGCCGATGCCGGTCGGTGCACCGGAGGAGCTGCGCGGCGAACTCGAGCAGCTGCGCGGGCGTCGCGGATGATCCTGCTGGACACGACCGTGCTGGTGTACGCCGTCGGCGCCGACCATCGACTGCGTACCCCAGCCCGCCGCCTGATCACCAGCATCGGGGTTGGTCGGGTCGCCGCGACGACGACCCCGGAGGTGATCCAGGAGTTCACCCACGTCCGAGCCAGACGCGAGGGCCGGGGCGAGGCCGCCGCGCTCTCGCGTGAGTTCGTCACGCTCCTGACCCCGCTCACGACGGTGACCCCGACCGATCTGACGGCAGGGCTGGAGGTGTTCGAGCGGGCACCGTCGCTGGGGTGCTTCGACGCCGTGCTCGTCGCGGTGGCCCGGCGCCTCGCAGCCCCACTGGTCTCCGCCGACCGCAGGTTCGAGCCGGTCCTCGGCGACGACGTGCTCGCGCTCGACGGCGCCCGGCTCGCGGAGCTGCTGTGAACGGGCCAGACGACGTTCGCCGTAGGTGTCGACGGCCGGGAGGCGTACGGTTGCGGGCGCACGTCGCGTCGGGCGTGATCGCCGACCACCCCCGTTGACCGCACCGGAGCTGCGATGACCTCCTGGCACCACCACCTCGAGCCCCTCGACCAGGGACCGCAGACCTGGACCTCGCGCGAAAGGGTCGAGCAGGTGCTGGCCGGCGAGGAGGTCCAGCTCGCCACCGCCACCACGGTCAAGGACGTGTGCGACGACGGCCATGTGCACACCGACGTGAACATCGGGCTGCTGACGCGGACCCGACTGCTCCACGTGGTCGCCGGTGACGCCCAGCACGTCACCGACGAGCACGAGCTCGGGCTGCAGTGCGCGGTGACCTCCGTCGCGCTGAGCGCGATCACCGACGTCGCCGTGCTGTCATGGGACCAGCAGGGCACGCCGGCGGTGGAGGTCCGGGTCTCCCGCACCGGCGGGGCATGGCAGGCCATGGGCGACGTCCACGACTGCGGCGACCCCGAGTGCGACATCCCACCCGGCTCGATCCAGCTCGAGGGCCGGGCCGACGGTGTGGTCCTGTTCGCCACCGACGAACAGGCCAGCGAGCTGCTGCGCTTCGCCGGACACCTCTCCCGCGCCGCCGGCCCCCGGTGACCACCCCACCTGAGCCGCCGGCGACGACCCTGGACTGGGACGCGATCCTCGCCTGGCGACCGCGGCTCGCGGACGCCGACGCCGATCTGGGCGGGTGGCGCGGTGGGACCCCGACCGACGCTGGAGCGATCACCCTGCCCCACGTCGTGCTCGGCGACGACGCCGCGGGGTTCCTGCAGGAGCTGTACGACCAGCAGGTCGTCGCCCCTTTCGACTGGAGTGACTGGCTGCAGGTGCGGGGCCGACGGCTGCTCGAGCAGGACCGTGAACTCGCCGCCGCGACCCTGGAGGAGTGTCGTAGGCTCCTCGCCGCCCTCGCCCGGTCCGATCGGTTCGTCGAGGGCACGTTCCTCGGTGCGCTGGCCGACGGAACGATCCAACGGATCCTGCGCCGCGTCGGCGAACTTCGCGAGCCCCCACCGTCGAGGTGATCATGCCCCGACCCACCCGGAACGAGCTCGAGCTGCGCGGCCGCGCGGAACGCCAGCAGGTCGGCCGCCGCTCCCATGCCGACTGCCCGCCAGCCGACCAACGCTCCGACCCACTGGCGATCCTCGCCGTGCAGGACATGGCCCGGGCACCGGAGCTGCTCGGCCTTCGCTACGCCCGGATGGCGGCCTCCCCCTTCACGTTCCTGCGGGGCTCGGCGGCGGTGATGGGCGCCGATCTCGCGCGCACCCCCACCACCTCGCTGACGACCCAGCTGTGCGGTGACGCACACCTCATGAACATCGAGACCTTCGCCACCCCCGAGCGTCGCCTGGTGCTCGACATCACCGACTTCGACGAGACGATCCGCGGTCCCTTCGAGTGGGATCTCAAGCGCATGGCGACCTCGCTGGTGGTCGCTGCTCGGGACCGCGGCTTCGACGGCGAGGTGGCCGACGACGCCGTCTACAGCTGCCTCGCGCGCTACCGGGCCGAGATGCGCGAGCACCGCGACGCCGACGTGATGGACGTGTGGTACGCGAGCATCGACGAGCAGACCGTGCTGGAGGTGCTCGGTCAGCGGGTGGAGGACGGCGAGCTGGGTGCGGACCTGCTGACCAGCACCGAGGAGGTGTTCGCCAAGGCCCGCCGGCGGACCAGCAAGCGGGCAGCCCAGCGGCTGACCGAGGAGGTCGACGGGCGGCTGCAGATGCGCGAGGACCCGCCGGTCCTCTCCCGCGACGTGCTCCCCGGGGACCGCCAGGACCTCGCGAGCCGGTTCCTGGCGGGCTACGTCGCGAGCCTGCCCGCCCACCGGCGCGGACTGTTGGAACGCTTCGAGGTGGTGGACGTCGCCCGGCGGGTGGTCGGGGTCGGCAGCGTCGGCACCCGGTGCTACGTGATCCTGCTCCACGGTCGCGACGGCGACGACCCCCTGGTCCTGCAGCTCAAGGAAGCGGGACCGTCGGTGCTGGAGCCCCACGTGTCCGCCCGCGGACCCCGCCCCCACGGCCGGCGGGTCGTCGAGGGGCAGCGCACCATGCAGACCGTCAGCGACGTGTTCCTCGGTTGGTCGACGGCGGTGGGGCCCGACGGGGTGGAGCGTGACTTCTACGTCCGCCAGTTCCGCGACATGAAGGGCGGCGTCGATCTCGAGACCCTGGACGCCGACGGCCTGGTCGCCTACGCCAAGCTGTGCGGGCACCTGCTCGCCGACGCCCACGGTCGCGGTGGACGACCCGCGGAACTGGCGGGCTACCTCGGCAAGAGCGAGGGGTTCATCGAGGCGATGATCGGTTTCGCCCACGCCTACGCCGACGTCACCGAGCACGACCACCAGTTGCTGCTGGACGCGATCACCGCCGGCCGGGTCCCCCACGAACCCGTGGACTGACCGACCTCCCGGCAGTGCCCGAAACCCCAGCCCCCCGGGGCCTCCCGGGCCCGCCGCGCAACCCCACTCGGCCCCTTGCGCGGCCGGCTCATTCTGTTAGCGTCGAAGGACCCGCGAGGCCGGTAGTAGGTAGCAGCGGGCATCCCGGGCGCCGCTCACGGCCTCGCTCCGCTCCGATCTAGAGGAGTGCATGATGAAGCGAGTACTGGCCCTGTGCGCCGCAGCAGCGTTGCTGCTGGCCGCG
>PWWI01000092.1 GCA_003561535.1 Nitriliruptoraceae bacterium | reverse complement strand
CAGCGACCCCCTCGATCCCGGGGTGCTGGCCCTGATCGCTGCCGTGGGCGCGGCGGCGGAGGGTTCGGCGACCCCCGTGGCCGTGTGCGGCGAGCTGGCGAGCGATCCGAGCGTGGCCGCGCTACTGGTCGGGCTCGGAGTCACCGAGCTGAGCGTGCCGCCGGTGGACGTGCCAGCGGTCAAGCAGGCGGTGCGGCAGGTGACCCTGTCCGAGGCCCGCGAGCTCGCACGGCAGGCGCTGACCTGTCGGAGCGCGGCCGAGGTGCGGGCGTTGCTCGGGTAGCGTCCGGATCCGCAACGCGTGCGGTCCCCTCACCCCGGGTCCTGTCCCGCTGCACGGGCCGCCCTCCCGCCCGACGCCGCGCTCCGGCGGCCGCGATCCGCACCACCTCGAGGTCCCCGTGTCCCGAACACCCGAGCAGGTCGAGCTGGCCGCCCGGTTCGCGGCGGCCCACGAGCGCCTCGCCGCCCGGGGGCCCGGCCGGATGGTCCCCGACCTGAAGCGCATCCCCGCCCTCAACCACCTGCTCGGTGACCCCCAACGGGCGTACCCGAGCATCCACCTCACCGGGACCAACGGCAAGGGGTCCACCGCCCGGATGATCGCCTCGCTCTGCGCGGCCGCCGGGCTGGTCGCCGGGACCTACACCTCGCCCCACCTCCAGACCGTGCGGGAACGGCTGACGATCGCCGGACAGCCGATCTCCGCCCGCCGTTTCGCCGAGGTGCACGACGAGGTCGCGGCGCTGGCGGACCTGCTGGACGAGCAGGCTCGGGCCCGTGACGGCGAGACCGCGGACCGGGTCACCTACTTCGAACTGCTGACGGCGATGGCGGGGTGGTGGTTCGCCGAGGCGCCGGTGGACGTCGGCATCTTCGAGGTGGGGATGGGAGGCCGCTGGGACGCGACCAACCTCGTCCGCGGCGAGGTCGCCGTCCTCACCCCCATCGACGTCGACCACCGCGAGCTCGGCAGCACCCCGGTCGACATCGCCGGAGAGAAGGTCGGCATCATCAAGCCCGACGCCCAGGTCGTCACCGCAGCCCAGCAGTTCGAGGTCGATGTGGTGATCGACGCTGCCGTGGCCGAGCAGGGCGCGACCCGCTGGGTCGCGGGCCGGGACCACACCGTGGTCGGCCGGGCGGTCGCGGTGGGCGGGCAGTCCCTGACCCTGCGGGTCGGTGAGCGGGAGGTCGGAGACATCCTCCTGCCGCTGTTCGGGGCCCACCAGGCGGACAACGCGGCCCTGGCGCTGGCGGCCTTCGCCGCCTTCACGGGAGAGGCCTTCGGCCACATGGACGACGAGGTGCTCCGCCACGGTCTGGCGGCGGTCAACGTCCCGGGCCGGCTGGAGATCGTCCATCGCGACCCGACGATCCTGCTCGACGGCGCCCACAACCCCCACGGCGCGCTCGCCGCTGCGCGGGCGGTCGGGGAGACCTTCGCTTTCGGGGAACTGGTCCTGGTCGCCGGGTGTATGGCCGACAAGGACGTGGTGGCGATCCTGTCGGCCTTCCAGGCGGCGGCGTCCCACGTCATCGTGACCCGGGCGCCCTCCCCCCGCGCCGCCAGCCTGGAGCAGATGCGCGCTGCCGCGTTCGAGGTCTGGGGCGACACCGGTGTCGTGGTCGAGGCGGCCACCGACGTGGCCACCGCCCTCACCCTCGCGACGGCCGTGGCCGGACCGGGTGACGGCGTGCTCGTGTTCGGGTCCCTCCACCTCGTCGGCGCCGCCCGCGACCGCTACCTCCCGGTCTCCGACCAGTTGGAGGACGAGGTCGTCCTCACGCCCGACGATGAACCCGACGAGGATGACGACCCGCTGCTGGACTGGCCGCAGTGAGGCCTCCTCGCACCACCCGGGCCGCGCCGAGCTGCCGAGGCGTGCGGGAGCCGGCTTGGCGTCCCTGCCGCCGCTCGGGCAGGCTCCACCCCTGAGAGCTCGCCGCGCACCCCCGAGGTGCCCGGGACCGACGGGTCCCCGTGCCCATCCACCATCCGACGACGCAACCACCGGAGTCCAACCGTGGCCACCGAACGCACCCTCATCCTCGTCAAGCCGGACGGCGTCGCCCGTGGGTTGGTCGGCGAGGTCATCTCCCGCATCGAGCGCAAGGGCTTCCGGCTGGAGGCGCTGGAGTTGCGCAGCCTGGAACGCGAGGTGGCCGAGCAGCACTACGGGGAGCACACGGACAAGCCGTTCTTCGCCGACCTGGTCGAGTTCATCACCTCGGGCCCGCTGGTCGCGATGTGCGTGGCCGGTGACGACGTCATCGTCGGCATGCGCAACCTCATGGGTGCGACCAACCCCGTCGATGCCGTCCCGGGGTCGATCCGTGGTGACCTGGCCACCGTGATCGGTGAGAACATCGTGCACGGCTCCGACGGCCTGGACTCGGCGTCCCGGGAGCTGGAGCTGTTCTTCCCCGGGCGGTTCTGAGCCCCGGCACCGGGGTTTTCCCCAGGCTCGCAGCGATCCGATCGCCGGGGGCCTGCCCGGTGCGGCAAGGTGCCCCCCGAGCCGACACGGGGAGTACCAGGGTGCAGCGAGCTGACGAGTTGGCGCCGACGACCGCGTTCCGGTCGGGACCGGTCGCCGGGCAGCTGATGGCCTCCGCACTGGTGGCCTGCCCGCGGAGCGCGTGCAGCGGCCGCTGGCAGGTGCCGGGCGGCATGGACCGTCCGGCGCTGACCAGCCCGGAGGCGGCCGCGGAGGTGCTCGTCGCCGAGCTTGCGGGGGCGGACCGGGAACGGTGCCTGGCCGCTCTGCTCGACACCAAGCACCGCCTCCTGGAGGTCGCCACGGTGAGCGTCGGCAGCATCGACCACACCTTCATGAGCCCACGGGAGGTGTTCCGTGACGCCCTGCTCGCCAACGCGTCGGCGCTGGTCCTGGCCCACAACCCCCCCTCCGGGGATCCTGAGCCCTCCCGTGACGACGAGCTGGTGACCCGCCGACTGGTGCGGGCCGGGGAGCTGATCGGCGTCGAGGTCCTCGACCACCTCGTGGTCGGTGGACAGCGCTGGGTCAGCCTCGCGCGGCGCGGGGTGGTGTGAGCGGCCGGGGCCGGGCAGCCAGCGTCCGTCCGCCGGTGGCACGGGCGCACGCGCAACCTGGAGCTGGGTGTTAGCCTCGCGATGCGCGGGTGGTCCGCCTTGCAGCGCACGGCTCACCGTGCGCCGCCTCCCATTCCCACCCAGCGCTGTCAGCGCGTCGACGACGCGTCCTCCTGAGCGGTAGGTCCACCCGTGGCGGCGAACATCGGCAACACCCTCCAGTTCCTCGGTCGTGACATGGCCATCGACCTCGGCACGGCCAACACCCTCGTCTACGTGCGAGGACGGGGCATCGTCCTCAACGAGCCCT
>PWWI01000275.1 GCA_003561535.1 Nitriliruptoraceae bacterium | reverse complement strand
TCGGCAAGACGCGGCTGTTGAGCGAGTTCGTCGCTGCGGGTTCTGACGCGTTGGTGTTGACCGGCGGCTGTCTCGAGCTCGGTGAGGCGGCGCTGCCCTACGCCCCGGTGGTCGAGGCCCTGCGCGAACTCGTCCGTGAGCTTGGCATGGAGCGGGTCCGGACGCTGCTCAGTGGGCCGCGCAGCGAGCTGGCACGGCTGCTGCCCCGTACCGAGGTGTCACGTGCTGTCGTGGGCGACGAATCGGGCGGACAGTCGCGGCTGTTCGAGGCGGTCCTGTCGCTGCTGGAGACGCTCGGTCAGCAGCGTCCGGTCGTGCTGGCGATGGAGGACCTGCACTGGGCGGATCGCTCGACGCTGGATCTGGTGGTGTTCCTGGCCCGCAACCTCGGCGACAACCGCGTCCTGCTCGTCGCGACCTACCGGGCCGATGAGCTGCATCGTCGACACCGCCTGCGACCGGTGCTCGGTGAGTTGTCGCGGCTGCCGTCGGTCGAGCGGCTGGACCTCGTCCCGTTCGATCACGACGAGCTCGTCGAGCAGGTGACCGCGATCCTCGGCCGGCCCCCGGATGGCGAGCTGATCGAGGAGATCGCGACCCGTTCGGAAGGCAACGCCTTCTACGCCGAGGAGCTGCTGGCGGTCGCCGAACGCACCGACGGGGCGCTGCCTCCGACCCTACGCGACATCCTCGCCAACAGTCTCTTCAGACTGCCTGAAGCCGCCAAGGAGGTGCTGCGGATCGCGGCCGCAGCGTCCCGTGACGTGGATCACCGGCTGCTCGAGGAGGTCGCAGACCTGCCAGCCGCAGAGCTCCGCGACGGGCTACGCGAGGCCATCGCACACCAGGCACTGGTCACGACCCCCGATGGGCGCAGCTACCGGTTCCGGCACGCGCTCGTGCAGGAGGCGGTCCACGAGGAGCTGCTCCCGGGTGAGCGCAGCGATCTGCACGCGGCCTTCGCCGCGGCGCTGGAGCGCGACCCGAACCTCGCCGCCGGTGGGCCGGACGGTGTGCATGCGGAGTTGGCGCACCACTGGTCCGCCGCGCACCACCTGGACCGGGCGTTCGGTGCGTCGTTGGCCGCCGCCGAGGCCGCGATGGGTCAGTACGCGTTCGCCGAGGCGCGCCACCACGACGAGCTCGCGCTCGAGCTCTGGGATCGGGTCCAGCCGGACATCCGTGACGCGGCACCGCCGCGCTACGAGGTGCTGCGGCGTGCCGGCCGGGCCGCCGGCCTGGGCGGCGACATGCGCCGGGCCGTCGCGCACCAACGTGAGGCCATCGCCGTGGCAGGCGACGAGGTCCCGCGCGAGGTCCGCGGGAGGCTTCTCGGCGAGCTCAGCTTCTGGCTGTGGACCGCCGGACAGGGCGAGGAGGCGCTGACGGTCTCTGAGGCGTCCCTGGCGGCGATGCCCGAGGACACGTCGCGCGAGCGGGCCTATGTGCTCGCCTGGCGTGGGCGGCTGCTGATGCTGGCCGGACGCTTCCAGGACGCCGTCGCACCCAGCCGTGAAGCGGCGGAGGTCGCGCGCGCCGTTGGCGCGGGGAAGGAGGAGAGCCAGGCGCTCAACTCCCTCGGGACCTCGATCGCGACCTGCGGTGACCTCGACGAAGGTGTCGCGCTGCTGCGCGACTCGCTCCGTCTCGCGAAGGACATCGGCAGTTTCGACCACGTGATGAACGCCTACGTCAACCTGACCGTCATCGGCGATTGCGGTGGCCGGTGGGACGAGGCGGTGGAGATCTCGACCGAGGGCCTGCGTTGGGCGGAGGACAACGCTGTCACGGGTCCGTACCTGGACTTCCTGCGGCTCAAACTCGTCGATCTGCTGTACTGCCAGGGGCAGTGGGACGAAGCCGACCAGCAGCTCGAGAAGGTCCGCCTCCGCCCCGGCGGCGGGGTCACGGCCGCCCACCTGGCCCTCACAGCCGGGCTCCTGCGCGTCGGGCAGGGCCACTTCGAGGAAGCACACGACCACCTTCGACGGGCTCATGAGGTCATCGAGGGGATGATCGATCCGCAGTTCCACGTCCCCCTCGCCCATGGGGAGGCGTTCCTGGCGCTGTTGGAGGGCCGACCGGAGGACGCCCGCGGCATCGCGGACCGCGTCATGGCGTCCTACCGGCTGACCTGGTGGGTCGATCCGATCCTCCCGCTCGCGGCGCGGACCGAGGCGGACATCGCCGTGCGCGCCCGCGCCAACGGCGACCGCGACGCCCTGGAGGAGACCGAACGGCGCATCGACCAGATCCTGGAGACGGCGCACGATCTCGCTGGGCGCGAGGACCTCGGCGCAGCGTGGTCCGAGCGCCTCTGTGGCGCCACCGTCCAGATCGAGGCGGAACGCACCCGCGTGTCCGGCGAGACCGACCCGGAAGCGTGGCGGCGAGCCATGGCCTGGGTCGACGAGCATGGACGTGCAGATGCCGCGGTCTACCTCCGCTGGCGTCTCGCAGAGGCGCTCCTGCTGCAGGACCACCGCGACGAGGCCACCGAGGCCCTGCGGGAAGCCCACCAGCGCGCATCCGAACTCGGTGCACGACCACTCCTCGAGGAGCTCGAGGCGCTGGCACGCCGGGCACGCATCGGCCTGCCGGGCGTGGACACCATCGGTGACGGCGAACTCGGGCTGACCCCCCGCGAGCGGGAGGTCCTCGAACTCGTCGCGCAGGGGCTGACCAACCGGGTGATCGGAGAACGGCTCTACATCGCCGAGACGACCGCCAGCGTCCACGTCTCCAACATCCTCGCCAAGCTCGAGGTGTCAAACCGGGGCGAGGCCGCGGCACTCGCCCACCGGCTCGGCCTCGCTCCGCCAGGCTGACGGACACGACGAGCGGCGGAAGACGACGCCACCTCGTGCCGAAGCGTTGCGCAGCGAGGACGTTGCGGTGAGACTGGCCGATCTCGAGAGACACGAGGTTCGTTATGTCGGTTGAGGGAGCGTCGACCGGTCCACTCGTGTCAGATCGTGATGTCGCAAGAGCCGCCGACCACATCCGCGATCATGTCCGGCGGACACCGGTGCTGCGTCTCGAGCGCGGCGCCGCTGGTATCGGGGTCCCGGTGTCGCTCAAGCTGGAGTGTCTCCAGCTGACGGGGTCGTTCAAGGCCCGCAACGCCTTCGCGCTGCTGCTCGGTGCGCAGGTGCCTGATGCAGGCGTCGTGGCCCTGTCAGGGGGCAACTTCGGGTTGGCGATGGCGTACGCCGCCCACGAGCTGCAGCACCAGATCACCGTGTTCGTGCCGGCGTCGGCTGCGAAGGTCAAGGTCGACGGCATGCGGGCACTCGGCGCCAACGTCGAGGTCGTCCCCGGGCCGATGCGGGACCTGTTCGTCGCGGTCGACCACCACCTTGCAGATTCCGGTG
>PWWI01000189.1 GCA_003561535.1 Nitriliruptoraceae bacterium | reverse complement strand
GTGGACCGGGGGTTGCGCGAGGTGGACTTCTGGTCGATCGAGATCGCCGGGGACAGCCCGTCGATGAAGTCGACGTCGGGTTTGTCCATCTGGCCGAGGAACTGCCGCGCGTAGGCCGACAGCGACTCGACGTAGCGACGCTGGCCCTCGGCGTAGATGGTGTCGAAGGCCAGGCTGGACTTGCCCGACCCCGAGAGGCCGGTGAACACGATCAGGGCATCACGGGGCAGCTCGAGGTCGACGTCCTTGAGGTTGTGCTCGCGCGCACCGCGCACCGTGATGCGGTCACGGTGGGCTGCGGAGGGCCTGGAGGACGAGGAGGACACGGGCGATCCGTCGGGGTGCGAGCCGAGCCGGACAGCGGCTGGTCGGGCGTCGAACATCTGCTGCGAGGCTACCTGTGGCTCGTGACCACCCCGCTCAACGGATGGGTCGTTCCCGCTCAACGCCCGGAGCCGCTCCCTAAGCTGCCGACCCGAGCCTCGCGGCCCCCGGACCACCCCACCACGTCATCGAGGAAACGAGACCGCCGTGCGCATCGCCGTCTACAGCACCAAGGCTTACGACCGCAGGTCCATCGAGGAGACCAACGAGCGTTTCGGCCACGAGCTCACGTTCCTGGAGGCCCGGCTGCAGGCCAACACGGCCGCGCTGGCCGCCGGGCACGACGCCGTGTGCGCCTTCGTCAACGACATCCTCGACCGCGAGGTGGTGGACCTGCTGGCCGAGGAGGGGGTCGAGCTGCTGGCGTTGCGTTCCGCCGGGTTCAACCACGTCGACATCGACCGGGCCGCCGAGCGCGGCATCACGGTGGTCCGCGTCCCGGCCTACTCCCCCTACGCGGTGGCCGAGCACACGGTCGGGCTGATGATCGCGGTCAACCGGCGCTTCCACCGGGCCTACAACCGCGTGCGTGACGGCAACTTCGCCCTCGAAGGCCTGCTCGGTTTCGACCTGCGCAGCAAGCGGGTCGGCATCATCGGCACCGGAAAGATCGGCCAGATCACCGCGCGGATCCTGCGGGGCTTCGGCTGCTCGCTGCGCGCCTACGACCCCTACCCCAACGACGAGGTCCGTGACTACGGCGTGCGCTACGTCGACCTCGACACCCTGTTCGCCGAGTGCGACGTCATCACCCTGCACTGCCCCCTGACACCGGACACCCATCACATCATCGACGCGGAGGCTCTGTCGAAGATGAAGGACGGGGTGATGATCGTGAACACCTCGCGCGGCCCACTCGTGGACACCGTCGCGGTCATCGAGGGGCTCAAGACCGGCAAGATCGGCAACCTCGCCCTCGACGTGTACGAGGAGGAGGGCGACCTGTTCTTCGAGGATCTCTCCGACAAGGTCATCACCGACGACGTCTTCTCCCGCCTGCTGACCTTCCCGAACGTGCTGATCACCGCCCACCAGGCGTTCTTCACCCAGGAGGCGCTGTCCAACATCGCCGAGACCCCCCTCAGCAACGTCTCGGCCTACGCCCGCGGGGACCGGTCCGGCAACGAGCTCACGCCGAAGAACATCCGGCCGAACCGCGGCGACGACGACGGCGAGGACGAGTGAGGACGGTCGCGACCGGCCGGACCACGTCGGTCACGGTCGTTGGGAGGCAACGATGGCAACGGTGGATGCCGGGCACGTGGCACCCGATGGCCCCTGGCTCGACCGCTCCGACGGGCCCGTGCACGTCCGCAAGCTCTCGGTCAGCGAGATGGACAACAACGTCTACATCGTCTCCTGCACGGCGACCGGCCGGTCGCTGCTGATCGACGTCGCGGACCGGGCCCCCCGGTTGCTCGAAGCGTTGGAGGGGACCGATCCGGTCGCGGCGGTGCTGACCCACGGGCACTGGGACCACGTCCGCGCCTGGGACGGCATCGCTGCGGCGGGGCTGCCGATCTGGGGCCACGAGGACGACGCGCCGATGTTCCCCGGACCCCTCGACCGCGCGCTGTCCGATGGCGACGTGCTCGTCGTCGGCGAGGTCGAGGTGGAGGTCCTGCACGTGCCGGGCCACACCCCGGGCTCCCTGCTCTACCTGGTGCAGGGCACCTCCCGGGCGCACCTGTTCTCCGGGGACACGCTGTTCCCCGGCGGGCCCGGCAACACCTTCGGGTCCGCTGATGCCCACCGGCAGATCATGGACGGGCTCGAAGACAAGGTCTTCGGACGCCTACCCGACTCCACACACGTCCATCCCGGCCACGGTGACGACACCACGCTGGGAGCCGAACGTCCACACCTGCCGGAGTGGCGCGAACGGGGCTGGTAGCGGTCCGACCGTCCAGCTCCGAGCGAGGTCATCGGCGGTGCTCACTCCTCCGGCGTGACGATCGTGGCGTCCGTGACCAGCTTCAGGAGCTGGTTGCTGCCGTTGCTGTGGTTGCTCATGTCCATGAACCGGACGTGCTCGTGGACCAGCCGTGCCAAGGCGGTGTCGCCAGCCATCTCCGCCGCCATGCGGTCCTGCGCTCCGTAGCTGTCGTAGCGCAACAGCATGCGGTAGGTGCCGGCGGTGCGCGAATCGGAGAACATCGCGTAGAAGGTGCCGAGGTACTCGACGCCCTCCGGACACGCCGCGGCGATCGCCGCCTCGTTCTCGGCCAACCACTGCTGGTAGGCGTGCTCCTGGCCCTCGCGGATGTCCCAGCCCTGCTCGTGGATGAACTGCATCGTGCACTCCCTCATCGGCCCCCGGATCGGGCGACCCAAGCAGCACGCACGGCGGCAGGCAACCGGTTGGCGCGCTGGCACAGTGCCCCCGCGCGCCCCGGCAGGTCAGGCCACGCCCGTGCCACGACCGTCGTGAGGTGGCCGGTGCAGCGTCAGAGGAACGCGGGAGCGCTGGCGACCCCGATCGATGCCAGCACCAGCAGCAGGGCGAGCAGCAGCCCGCGACCCGCGGTGCGGTGGGCGTCGACGGCCATCTGCGTGCCCTTGGCCCGTGACAGCAGCGCGTGCCCCACGCCGAGCGCGGCCACCGCCAGGACCGGGTGCACGTAGGCGATCTCCGGGCGTGCGTTCCAGTACTGCCCGATCGCGTACAGCACGATGCCGAGGGTGACCTGGATGTCGAGCAGGACCATGGCCAGGGCGTAGGGGCCCGAACGGAACTCGGCGGCCTGCTTCGCCTTGGAGAAGGCGAGCATGGCGACCAGGAGGACCACGATGGAGACGAGGTAGCCCAGCCACGGGTGCACGCGAATGAGCAGCTCGGTCACGTTGGGTGTCCTGGTCGGGTCGGGTCGCCTGCCTGCAGGTCCGAGCCTAGCCACCAGATCCCCGCGGGCCGGACAGGGACGGCCACCGGCTGCAGGTGGTGATGTGCCAGCGGGAGGGCTCCTCGGTGGAGGTAGGCTCGGCGGTCACCTTGCGCGCAGCAACCCCGACGCTCGCGCCCGACCTAG
>PWWI01000119.1 GCA_003561535.1 Nitriliruptoraceae bacterium | reverse complement strand
TCCTCATGACGCTCACGTCCATGGGCTGCCCGCTGACCGAGGTGATCCACCAGCAGTGCTCGGTGATCCTCGGGGCCATGCCGGGCGTCGACCGCGTCGAGGTGGAGTTCACCTTCACGCCTCCGTGGTCCACCGACATGATCGCCGACTACGTGCGCGAGGAGCTGCGCGCGATGGGCATGAACGTCTGAGGACGCCCCACCCGCCGAGGGTTCGCACCGTTCCCACCGCCTGCGCCCGCGGCGTGGACCGTCACCCGTGACACTGCGCCCTCCCGCACCCCGGTGGCGGTCGCTCCGTCACGCCATCGACCCAGCCCCGTCCCGCTGAGGAGCACCCCGTGTCCCTACCTGTCGTCGACCGTCGCGAGCCGCTGACCCACGAGGAGATCGCCCGCTACTCCCGCCACCTGATCATCCCCGACGTCGGGATGGAGGGGCAGGAGCGGCTCAAGGCGGCCCGGGTCCTGCTGGTCGGCACCGGTGGGCTGGGCTCCCCGCTGGCGCTGTACCTCGCGGCCGCGGGCGTGGGCACGATCGGCCTGGTCGACGACGACGTCGTCGACGCCTCCAACCTCCAACGCCAGATCATCCACGGCACCTCGGACATCGGGGTCCACAAGATCGACTCGGCCCGAGCCTCGATCCTGGAGATCAACCCCCACGTCGAGGTGGTCGAGCACCGCGCCTTCCTGACCTCCGAGAACGCGCTGGAGATCATCGAGGGCTACGACCTGGTCATCGACGGGACCGACAACTTCCCGACCCGTTACCTGGTCAACGACGCCTGCGTCCTGCTCGGCGTGCCCAACGTGTACGGGTCGATCTTCCGGTTCGAGGGCCAGCTCAGCGTGTTCTACGCCCAACAGGGTCCCTGCTACCGCTGCATGTTCCCCGAGTCGCCACCGCCGGGGATGGTGCCCAACTGCGCCGAGGGCGGGGTGCTCGGCATCATGGCGGGGCACATCGGAACCGCCCAGGGCATCGAGGCCATCAAGCTGATCACCGGGATCGGGGAGTCGATGATCGGCCGGCTCGGGCTGTACGACGCGCTGGCGCAGGAGTGGATGTACGTGCGCGTGCGCAAGGACCCGGCCTGCCCGGTGTGCGGTCCGGAGCCGACCGTGACCGAGCTGATCGACTACCAGGCGTTCTGCGGCATGCCCTCCCACGACCGCGTGGTCGAGGCGGAAGTGTCGTTGGCGGAGCTCGAGATCCTGCCCACCGAGTACGCCGAGATCGCCTCCAAGCCCGACGTGGTGCTGCTCGACGTCCGCGAACCCCACGAGTACGAGATCAACCGCATCCCGGGTGCGACGCTGATCCCCAAGGACCCCCTCGCCGGCCGGCTCGCGGAGCTCGACCCGACGAAGGAGTACGTCGTGCACTGCAAGTCCGGGGTGCGGTCGCTGGAGTCGACGGAGCTGCTCCGAGGGGCGGGGTTGCGGGCCCGGTCGATGCGCGGTGGCATCAACGCCTACAGCCGTCAGGTCGACGACTCGATCCCGACCTACTGACCGCCCGCGCCCACCCGCTCGGCGAAGGCGAGGACCCAGGCCTCCTGCGCGGAGCCCTCCACTGCGCCGGGCGTGTGATGGCGACGCACCCAGTCGACCGCACCGGCCGCCGGGACCCCCGCCAGCACCGCCATACACGCCAGCACCGTGCCGGTCCGCCCCCTCCCGGCCAGGCACCCCACCTCGACGTGGGTGCCGTCTGCCGCCAGGGCGAACGCGTGCTGGATCGCCTCCGTCGCGGCCCGGTCGTCGCTCGGGGTCCCGAGGTCGGGCCAGTCCACGAGCTGCGCCGGCCACGTCGGCGACCAGCGGGCGTCGAGGTAGAGGCCGTGCTGTCGCCAGGCGGCGTTGACCTCGCGCTCCTCGAGGGCGGCGGCACGGACGATCGTGCCGTCGGGGAACCGCACCTCGCGCATCGTCCCGGCTCCGATCGGTGTGGCCGCGGTGGGCTCAGCGGCGGAGCTGGGCCAGCAGTTCGCCGATCCGGTCGCGGGCGCGACCGTTGAGCAGGTCGATCATGGCGTCGATCACGCGGATCGGCGGCTTCCCGCCACCGAGCAGGGTGATGGCCCTCAGCGGCGCCTCGTTGATCACGGCCTCGAACATCCGCCGGCTCGACTCGTCCGCGGCGCCGTTCGACCCCTCGATGCGGCGGTGGGCCACGGCCAGGAGCGCGGTGTGGACCCGGGCGCCGAGCGGCGTCTCGGGCAGGTCCGAGACGGGGCTGTTGCGGTGGAAGGGCAGGACCGGATCGGGCGTCGGCACCGGGGACCCGAGGAGCGCGGCGAACTCCTCGTCGGTGGCGATCGCGCCCGCGGGGATCGTGGCCGGTGTCACCTCGTCGTCGGAGGCCACCTCGATCGTGATCCGCGCGGCGATGTCCACCGAGGACCGGCCGACCAGCACCTCGTAGGAGCCGGCCTCGACCAGCCAGGCCTGCGCCGCCACGTCGTAGACCCTGAAGGCGCGCCGGTCCAGCGCCAGGGTCACCCGCTGCTCCTCCCCGGCCGCCAGCCGCACCTTGGCGTAGGCCTTCAGCTCCTTGGCCGGGCGCCACAGGACCGAGTGTTCCTTCCGCAGGTAGACCTGCACCCCCTCGCTGCCCGCACGGTCCCCGGTGTTGCGCACGGTGACCTGCACCGTGCGATCGGTGCCGTCGCCGGCGACCTCCAGCTCGTCGATGACGCAGCTGGTGTAGCTGAGGCCGTGGCCGAAGGGGAAGGCCGCGGGGACCCCGGCGGTGTCGTGGAAGCGGTAGCCGATCAGCGCGCCCTCACGGTGTTCGACCTGCTTGGGGTGGCCGGGGAAGTTCGCGTTGGCCGGGAGGTCGGCGACCGCGGCCGGGAAGGACTCGGCCAGTCGGCCCCCGGGGTCCACGTCGCCGAACAGCACCGCCGTCAGGGCGCTCCCGCCCGCCTGGCCACCGAGGTAGGCCTCCACGATCGCGGCGGCGCGGTCGGCCCACGGCAGCACCACGGGGGCGCCGTTCTGCAGCACGACCACCGTCGGGGTCCCCGTGTTCAGCACGGCCTCCACCAGCTGGCTGTGCCCGCGGGGCAGGGCGAGGTGCTCGCGGTCGAAGCCCTCCGACTCGTAGCGCCCGGGGAGCCCGACGACCACGACCGCGACCTCGGCGTCGGTGGCCTGCGCCACGGCCTCGGCGAGCAGCTGCTCGGTCGTGGCACCGGTCACCGCGTCGTAGCCGGGCGCGTAGTCGACGCCGGCGTGGCCGTCCAGCCGTGCGCTCAGGGCGGTCCGCAGATCGTCCACCCGGGTCGGCTCCACCTGGGAGCTGCCGGCGCCCTGGTAGCGGGGGGTGGCCGCGAAGGCTCCGATGACGGCGAGGCGGGCCGGCGCCGGGTCGGTGCCCAGGGGCAGGGTGCCGTCGTTGGCCAGCAGCACGGTCCCCTCCACCGCTGCGCGGCGGGCCAGGGCGTGGTGGGCGTCGAGATCCGCGGTCGCCTCACTCGCACGGTTGGCCGCAGCGCGGATCAGGAGCTCGACCACCCGGATCGCGCACCGGTCGATCTCCGCCTCGGCGATGCGGCCCTCGGAGGCCGCGAGCAGCACCTCACGGTCCAGCGCCTTGTCGCTCCCGGGCATCTCCAGGTCGCAGCCGGCCTGGGTCGCGACCACACGGTCGTTCATGCCGCCCCAGTCGGACATCACCAGCCCGTCGAAGCCCCACTCCTCGCGCAGCACCTCGGCCAGGAGCCAGTGGTGGTCGGAGCAGTACGTGCCGTTCAGGCGGTTGTAGGCGGTCATCACGGTCCAGGGGCGTGCCGTTCGCACCGTGATCTCGAAGGCGGTCAGCTCCATCTCCCGCAGGGTGCGTTCGTCGACGATCGTGTCGACCACCATGCGGAAGCGCTCCTGGTGGTTGGCGGCCAGGTGCTTCAGGCAGGCGCCCACCCCTTGCGCCTGGATGCCCCGCACGACGGCCGCGGCCAGGGTGCCCGCGAGCCACGGATCCTCGCTGAGGTACTCGAAGTTGCGGCCACCGGCCGGGTGGCGCTTGAGGTTGAGACCCGGGCCGAGGATGACGTCGACGCCCTGGGCCCTGGCCTCACGGCCGAGCGCCGTGCCGACGGCGGTGAGCAGCTCCGGGTCCCAACTCGCGGCCAGCGTCACCGCCGTGGGGAAGCAGGTGGCGGGTGCAGCGCCGCCGAGGGTCAGCTCGTGACCGCCCATCTTGCGCAGCCCGTGGGGTCCATCGGCCACCATGGCCGGCGCCAGGCCCGCGCTCGGGACCCCTTCGAGGTGCCACTTGTCCGCCCCGGACAACAGGGCGACCTTGGACTCGAGGTCCAGGCCGGCGACGATGCGCTCGGCGTCGCTGCGGTGGTGGTCGTGCGCTGAGGCCTCGCTGCTCACGGCTCGCTCCGTCGGGGTGGCTGGCAGGGTCGCCACCGGGTCGGTGGCCGCGTCCAGTCGACGCTAGCAACGCCGCAGGCGACGCCGGGTCGCTCCCCGTGCCGGTCAGCGGTGGCCGGTCAGCCGTGGTGGTCGGTGTCGGCCGCTGCGATCGTGACCGGGTCCCCGACGGTCAGCACCCCGTCGGTGACGAGGCGGGCGGTGATGCCACCGTGGCCCCGCATGGCCTGGAAGCCTCCTGGCCCGAGCGCCTGCTCCATCTGCGAGCAGGGATGGCACCAGCCGGTGCCCTCGATCTCGACGTCACCGATCCGGAACCGGCGGTCGTGCAGGGAGGCGAGGTTGATGCCGGCGACGACGAGGTTGCGGCGCAGCAGCGCCGGGTCGAGCTCGTCGCGGCCGAGGAGGGCGGCGACCACGGGCAGGTGCTCCGCCTGCAGCAGGGTGACCTGCCGCTTGGCGGACGGGTCCGGGCTCCGGGCGACGGAGCGGTGGTCGCCGACGAGCCCGAGGCCGGCCACCACCTCGGCGCCCTCCACCGCCTGGGCCGGACCGCCGCGCTGAGGACGCAGCAGGATGGTGGTGAGCCGACCCTCCTGCGGTACGTGGTCCAGCAGGGCGCGGGTGGAGCCGTCCATACGTCCTCACATCCTCGTCGATCCGGGGTCCTCAACGGTCGCTGGCGGCACGCTAGCCGCCGGGGTCGTCGGCCAGCAGGTGGATGCCCGCCACCTCGATCGCCAGGGTCACCTCGTCACCGACCTCCGGGAGCTGTCCGCGCCAGGCCGCCACCTGGAGGCGCTGTCCGGTGGCGGTGTCGACGCCGAGGCGGAGGTGGTCGCCCTGGAACCGGCGGATGACCACCGTGGCGGTGACGGCGAGCTCGTCGTCACCCGGCGGCTGGTGCCCGGTCGCCAGCCTGAGGGCCTCGGGCAGCAGCACGGTCTCCACGGTCCCGGTGGCCGCCCCGGCGTCGCTCACCTCGGCCCGGGGCACCCGGCCCCACGGCGTCGTGACGGTGTCGGCGTCGGCCTGCACCGCCATGACCGGGCCCAGGCCGAGGAAGCGCGCCACGAACGCCGTCCTCGGGCTCCGCCACAGCTCAGCGGGCGTGTCCTGCTGCTCGATCCGGCCGGCGCGCATCACCGCGATCCGGTCCGCCAGCGACAGGGCCTCGTCCTGGTCGTGGGTGACGTAGACGACCGTGGTCCCGAGCTGGCTGAGCACCCGGGGGAGGTCCTCGAGCAGGCGGGTCTGCAGGGCCCGGTCCAGGGAGCCGAGCGGTTCGTCCAGCATCAGCAGCCGCGGGCGAGGGGCGATGGCCCGCGCCAGCGCGACCCGCTGGCGCTCCCCACCCGACAGCTCGTCGACGTGACGGAACTCGGTGCCGCTCAGCCCGACCAGCGACAGCGCCTCCGCGACGCGCTGCCGCACGGCGTCACGGTCCAGGCCGTGGACCCGGGGACCGAAGGCGACGTTCTCCGCGACGTTGCGGTGGGGGAACAGCGCGTGTTCCTGGAACATCAGGCCGACGTCGCGTTGATCGGGTCGGAGCCCGGCCAGGTCGCGGCCGTCGAGGTGGATCGTGCCCGTCACGGGGGGCTCCAACCCGGCCACGGCTCGGAGCAGGGTGGACTTGCCGCAGCCCGAGGGCCCGAGGACGCACAGCACCTCGCCGTCGGCCGCGGTCAGCGCGAGGTCCTCCACGACGACCGTGTCGTCGTAGGCCAGGGTCAGGTGGTCGATCTCGAGCATCAGAACCGCCCGACCGATCCGACCCGCAGCCGGTCGATGGCCAGCAGCGCCGCCGCGGTGATCGCGGCCAGGAGGGTGGACATCGCCATGGCCTGCCCGAAGTTGGCGACCCCGGGGCGGCCGAGCAGGCGGAAGATCGCCACCGGCATGGTGGGCAGGTTGGCGCGGGCGACGAACACCGTCGCACCGAACTCACCGACCGCGATCGCGAAGGAGAAGCCCGCGGCGACCAACAACGCGCGACCGATGATCGGCAGGTCCACCTCCCGCCACACCCGCAGCGGGCTGGCACCCAGCACCGCGGCGGCGTCGCGCAGCCGCTGGTCGATCGAGCGCAGGACCGGGAGCAGGGTGCGGACCACGAAGGGGGTGGCGATCAGCGCCTGGGCCAGCGGGACCAGCAGCGGCGAGCCGCGCAGGTCGAGCGGTCGGTCCAGCGCGATCAGGAACCCGAACCCCACGGTCACCGCCGAGGTCCCCAGCGGCACCATCAGCGCACGGTCGACCGCTCCGGTGATCCAGCCGCGGCCGACGGTCGCGGCGGTGGCGGCGAGCCCACCGACCACCAGCGCGACCAGGGTCGCGCTGGTGCCGAACAGCAGGGAGTTGCGGACCGCCTCGCCGGCCGGCACCGCCAGCACCGAGCTCGGGTCGTCCACCAGCAGCCGTCGCCAGTTGTCCAGCCCGTACCCGGTGGCGGTGACGAAGGACCGCTCCACGAGCACCGCCAGCGGGCTGAGCACGAGGACGACGATCACCGCCAGGTTCGTGCCGAGGAACCACCGTTCCGCCCGGGATCGGGGCGGTCGCCGGGTGCTGGCGGCCGCGACCAGGCGCTGCTGCTGCGCTCGCCGGGTCAGGTGGCCGTACACCGCCAGCGCCGACAGCACCGCGACCAGCTGCAGCAGTGCCAGGGTGGAGGCGAGCGGCAGGTCGAGCAGCTGGGTCGTCGCCCGGTGGATCTCCACCTCGATCGTGGCGCGGCCCGGTCCGCCCAGGATCAACACCACCCCGAAGGAGGTGAAGGTGAACAGGAAGACGATCGCGGCCGACGCGGCGATCGCGGGGGAGAGCAGCGGCAGCGACACCTCCCGGAAGGTTCGCCACCGCGACGCGCCCAGGACCCGGGCCGCGTCCTCCAGCCGGGGGTCGAGCATCGACCACAGGCCTCCGACGGTGCGCACGACCACGGCGTAGTTGAAGAACACGTGGGCGAGCAGGATCGCCGTGACCGTGCGGCGCAGGTCGAGCGTCGGCGCCGCATCCCCCAGCACGGCCACCAGGGCGGCGTTGACGGGGCTGCGGGGGCCGAGCAGCGCCAGGAAGGCGGAGCCGACCACCACGGTGGGCAGCACGAAGGGCACGGTGACGGCCGCCTGGAGGGCGCGGCGGCCCGGGAACTCCTGGCGCGACAGGGCGTAGGCGCCCGGGATCGCCACCAGGAGGGTCAGCACGGTGGACACGACCGCCTGCCACAGCGTGAACCAGGCCACGCTGCGCACGCTCTGGTCGGTGAGCGCGCGGGCGAGCACCCCCAGCTCCACCTCGCCGTCCGGCGCCAGCCCGAGCCCGACGATCGACGTGACCGGCCACACGAAGAACCAGCCGAGGAAGACGACCGGGACGACCAGCAACACGAGCGCGGTGCCTCGCGGCCCCCCTCGACGGGTCCGTCGGGGGCTGTCGCCAGCGCGCTCGGTGCTGGTCGTGCTGGCGGTCACCTGAGCACCGTGGCCGTCCACGCCTCGATCCACGTCTCGCGCTGCTCACCGATCACCGACGGGTCCAGCTCCAGTGGGTCGCTGGGGATCACCGCGTGCTCGACGAACACCTCGGGCAGCTCGGCGCGCTCGTTGACGGGGAAGACGAACATCGTCAGCGGGAGGTCCTCCTGGAAGGTGGTGGACAGCATGAAGTCCACCAGCTCCTCGGCTTCCGCGCGACGCTCGGTGCCATCCAGGATGCCGACGAACTCGACCTGGCGGAAGCAGGACGCCTCGATCACGCCGGTGGGGGCCTCGTCGGGCTGTGGGTCGGCGAAGAACACCTCGGCCGGGGGGCTGGAGGCGTAGGAGACGACCAGGGGCCGGTCGCCCCCACCGGTGCCGCTGAACTCGTCGTAGTAGGCCTCGGACCAGCCGTCGGTGACGACCACGTCGTTGGCGACGAGATCCTCCCAGAAGTCGAGGTAGCCGTCCTCGCCGAAGCGCTCGATCGTCGCCAGCAGGAAGGACAGGCCGGGGGAGGAGGTGGCGGGGTTCTGGACCGCCAGCAGCCCCTCGTAGGCCGGGTCGGTCAGGTCTTCGAGGTCGCTGGGGACCGCGAGGTCGCGGTCCTCGAACCAGGCGACGTCGTGGTTGAGGCACACGTCGCCGTAGGTGATCGGGGTCGCGCGCAGCTCTGGGTCGAGCAGGAACCGCTCGTCGACGTCGTCGAGGGCGGGGCTGTCGTAGGGCTAGAACAGTTCCTGGTCCAGCGCGCGTGACAGGAAGGAGGTGTCCACGCCGAACAGCAGATCGCCCTGCGGCGCGTCACGGGTCAGGATGGCCTGGTTCAGCGCGGAGCCGGCGTCGCCCAGCGGCACGATCGCCACCTCGATGCCCGTGGCGTCGGTGAACGCCTCCAGCACGTCGGCGGAGACGTCGAAGGAGTCGTGGGTGAGTAGCGTCACCTCACGCGGCTCGTCGGGGGCGGGGTCGGCGGCCTCATCGGTCGGGTCCGTGAGGTCGGTCTCGTCGGTGGGGTCGGCGCAGGCGCCGGCCAGTAGCGCGAGCGCGGCGCCGAGGACGAGGAGGTGACGGCGGCGTGACCGCGTGGGGCGCGGCACGCCGGAGGTCCGGGCGGGATGATGGCGGTGGGACACGGTCGCTCCTCAGTGGGGTGCGGGTTCGATGCGGTCGGGTCCGCCGGGCTGCACGGCCACCAGGACCCCGTCGGTGACGGCGACCGTGGCGTGTGAGCCGGTGAACTCGTTGCTGACACCCAGCGAGGAACCGACGGGCAACGTCGCGTGGTCGAGCGGGAACCTGAGACCGGTGGTGGTGACGCCGTGCGCCGGACCGTGCATCGCGAGCAGGCTCACCAGCTCGCCGGGGCGTCCGAGCAGCCTTGCTCGACGGTCGCGGAGCACGGTGACCACCGCCTCGCCGAGCAGCGCGCTGATCCGCAGCGTCCCGTACTCGGGCGCGGCGAGCAGGGCCACGTTGGCCAGCAGGTGGTCCAGCCGGCCGCCGTGCCCTCCGATCAGCAGCACCTCGGCGGGTCCGTCGGCGACGACCGCGTCCAGCGCGAGCGCCAGGTCGGTGCGGTCCTTGTCGACCGGGTGCCGCTCGATGCGGGTCCCCGCCGCGCGGGCCGTCGCCAGCCCGTCGGGGGACACCGAATCGAGGTCACCGACCAGCACGTCGACCGGTACCGCCAGCGTGGCCGCGGCGTCGTACCCGCCGTCGGCCGCGATGACCAGGTCGATGGGGTGCGGCAGGGGCCGGGGCAGCGGGAGCTGGACGGGGTCTCCGCCCGCGAGAACGACCACCTGGCGCAGTCCGTCCGACCCCTCGTCGGGGGCGTGCGGCTGATCGCCTGGCATCGTGTCACCTCCCTATCGCCGGCATTACCCGGTTCAGGTTCCACGGGTCGGTGACACTGCCGCGCTCCGCGGCCGGTCACCCTCTCAGCTCGGCGTCGCCCGAGCTCCCCGGGTGTCATCGGCGGCACCCTGACGGCGCCGCTGCCCGCAGGGTAGCTGGCCGTTGCTCCCGCGTGGCCGGCGTCCGTGCTGCCCCGGCTGTGGCCTCGGCCCCGGCTGTGGCCTCGGCCATCCCTCCCCGCCAGATCGCAACCGTTCGACCACGGGATGGTCGATCCGTTGCGATCCCGCACGGGTCGGCCCTCGCCCACAGCCAGATCGCAACCGTTCGACCACGGGATGGTCGATCCGTTGCGATCCCAGTGGGTCGTGCCCCGGAGGGCGGCCGGCGGCCGGTGGCACCGCGGGGTCTCCCCCGGAGGGCGGCCGGCGGCCTGTGGCACCGCGGGGGCTACCCCGGAGGCCGGCCAGCCGCCGTGCCACCGGCATCGGTCAGGCGGTCGCCTCCTCGACGATCATGGCGGTGACCATCCCGAACATCCCCTCGTGTCGCTCGGCGTGGGTCAGGATGTGGCAGTGGAACGCCCACGCCCCGGGGTCCGTGGCCTGGATCAGCACCGAGTAGCGCTCACCCGGGGCGACGTTGACGGTGTCCTCCCACTGGGGCGCCTCCAGCGCGAACCCGTCCTTGGCGAACACCAACTGGGGCATCTGGTGCAGGTGCATCGGGTGGATCTGCAGCCCCTCGTTGTAGTAGTGGACGACGATCCAATCGCCCTGCTCGACCACGATCGGCTCGGTCGCCGGCCAGCCCTTGCCGTTGATGGTCAGCCCGATGTTGCCGGCGTCGTTGAGCACCATGGGGATCTCGGCGACGATGTCGATCTCCTCGGGGATCTCCTTGCCGCTGATCGTGCGGCCGGTCGGCAGGGGGATGTCGGTGCCGAGGTCGCCGATCAGGAACACGCCGAACATGCCGTTGGGAAGCTTCATCTGGCCGTGGTGGTGGGGGGGGTACATCCCGATGGCGGGTTCGCGGGCGAGGAACTCGTAGGTGAAGGTCTCACCGGGTTGGATCAACGGCTGTGTCAGTGGTGCCACGCCGTCCTGGTCGTTGGGGACGCGGACGCCGTGCCAGTGGACGTCGGTGCCCATCGGCAGGTCGTTCTCCACATGGACCACCACGTTGTCGCCGACGTCGACCTTGATCAGTGGTCCGGGGATCTGGCCGTTGTAGCCCCAGCCCTCCACGACCTTGCCGGGCTCCACCTCCCAGTCGAACCGCTCGGCGATCAGCCGGAACACCTTGGTGCCGTCCGCCCGGATCTCCTCGGGCTCCAGGGGCTGGTTGCCGAGCCCCTCGGTGGCCGCAGGGAAGGCCAGGATCGTCTCCTCCATCGCGGCATCGAGCGCGGCCCAGTCCTCCTCGGCGTCGTGGTCGGCGTGGTCATCGTCCACCGCGACCACCTCGTCGCCATCGCCGACCACGCTGAGGGTGCCCACCATGCCCGAGGTGTCGTGGCCAGGGACCGTGCAGTAGACCTCGTAGCTCCCGGGGGCCAGGCCAGCCAGCGAGAGGGATTCGCTCGCCCCGGCGCCCAGCATCGCGGTCCCGACGCCGGCGTCGCGCACGGCGAGGTCGTGCTCGATGGCGCCGGCGTTGGTGATCTCCAGGGTCCCGCCGGCCGCGACCTCGAGCGTGGCCGGCGACACGCTGAACTCGGTGAGTTCGACCGCGACGCTGGCCGGGGCGGTCGAGGCCGCCACCGGGGTGCCGGTCGGCAGGGGAGGGGCCGACCCCGACGAGTTGGAGGCGACGATCAAGGCGCCAGCGGACAGCACGACGGCGATGGCCGCGACGACGCCGGTGGCGATGCCGCCAACGGTGCGGATCTCAGCGTCGGAGTCGGATGGGGACGAGGACATGCGCAGCTCTCCTGAGGCAGGACGGATGGGGTTGGATAGGGCCGGATGGACTGGCTGAAGCACGCAGGAGAGGTTTCTAGTGACGTGGGTGCCTTCGCCACAGAGGCGAAGGACCCCACTCGAGTGGGCGCGAGCAAGCTCTGGGGTCGAAGGTCCCATCGATGGCCAACGACCAAGCGAAGCGACCCGGGCCGCAAGGCCCGGGTCGTCTCAGGTGCTCAGGTACCGACCGGTCGCGTCAACTCGCGCGGCGCAGACGCCGACCGGAGACCTCGTCCGGCACGATCCTCAGCCACGACACCTCGGTGCTGTCGGAGATCGCCCAGCTGTCCAGCTGGCCGTCGTAGCGGGCCAGCAGCTCAGGGTCGTCGACGACCTCGGCCCGCCCCTGGACCAGCACGCTCCAGCCGGTCCCGCGGGCCGGGTCGTGGTCATCGAGCTGGAACGCGACCGGCTTGCCGGCCAAGCCGACATCCAGCTTGCCGCCGGCCACCGTGCGCAGCACGACCGTCGAGCCGTCCACGAGGTGGTTGACGGGCACCACGACCGGCGTGCCCGCTGCCTGGTAGGCCAGACGCCCCAGCGGGCGGCTACGCAGCAGCGACAGGCACTGGTTGAGCGGCAGGACCTCCAGGCCGTGGCGATCGGTCACCTTGGTCACGCTGGCCTCCTCGGCGTCTGCCGTCAGGGTGCGCGGTCGGCGACGTCATCGGCAGGGACCTCCGTCACCGGTGTGCCGGGACCGCGAGTGGGACCCTGGCAGCCAAGGTCACTCGTCGCCGTGCTCGACCTGGGTGTAGAACACCGCAGCCTCGGTCCGGCGGGACATGCCCAGCTTGGACAGCAGGTTGGAGACGTAGTTCTTGACCGTCTTCTCGGCGAGGTGCATCCGCTCGGCGATCTGCCGGTTGGTCAGACCCTCGGCGATCAGCGCCAGGATCTTGCGCTCCTGGTCGGACAGCGCCTTGAGGCGCGGGTCCTCCTCGTCACCCTTGCGCAGCCGCTCCAGCACCTTGCCGGTCAGTGCCGGGTCCAGCAGGGAGTCGCCGGCGGCGACCCGGCGCACGGCGTCGATGAGGTCGTTGCCGCGGATGTCCTTGAGCAGGTAGCCCGCGGCACCGGCCATGATGGCGTCGAACAGCGCCTCGTCGTCACCGAAGGAGGTCAGCATC
>PWWI01000210.1 GCA_003561535.1 Nitriliruptoraceae bacterium | reverse complement strand
TGGAGCGGATGACGGGATTCGAACCCGCGACCTCCACCTTGGCAAGGTGGCGCTCTAGCCAACTGAGCTACATCCGCGTGCAGCGGGGCACGGTAACCGGTCCGCCACAGGTCGGCAAACCGCAGCACGCCCCGCCATCCGGGTGCGCTCAGCCGCGCGCTGTCGTCCCCGTCGACCCGAAGCCGCCGGCGCCTCTCGCGGTCTCGTCGAGGTCCTCCACCTCGATGACCTGCGCCCGTCCGACCTCCTGCAGCAGCAGCTGGGCGACACGCTCGCCGGCGGCCACCTCCACCGGATCGGAGCCGAGGTTGACGAGCAGCACCTGGACCTCGCCGCGGTAACCGGCATCGATCGTGCCGGGGGCGTTCGCGACGGTGAGACCATGGCGACGGGCCAGCCCGGAGCGGGGGTGCACCAGCCCGACCCAGCCGTCGGGGATGGCCACCGCGAGCCCGGTCGGCACCGCCGCCCGCTCCCCCGGCCCGAGCCGCACCGCCTCCACCGCCACCAGGTCGAGGCCGGCGTCACCTGGGTGTGCGTAGGACGGCAGGACCGCATCGCCCCGCAGCCGTCGCACCGCCAGCTCGATCTCCATCCTCGTCGGCCTCCCGGCGTCGCTCAGCCGCGCCGGCCGGCGTCGGTGACCCCGTCCACGCCACCCTCGAGGTCGAGGGCGTCGCTGTCGGCTGCGTTGCGCTGTCGCGACGCCTCCAGGCGCCGGGCCCGCTCGGACACCGCCGCGGCGCTGGCCACGAGCTCGGCGAGGGCGGCGGTCACCATCGCGGGCACCTCGTCGATGTCGGGCAGCGCGTCGTAGTCGGCGGTGATCCCGACGTTGACCCAGCCGTCCATCGAGGTGACCCCCACGCTGTAGCTGTGGGTGGCCGCCAGCGGGGTGAAGGGGTAGGCGCCGAGCAGCCGGGATCCCAGGCAGTAGATCGGCAGCTGGGGGCCGGGGACGTTGGTGATCAGGAAGTTGAACAGCCGGGCGTTCACGGCGATGCGGGCCGCCATGGCGTGGACCGTCGGCGGCGCGAACTCGCCCAGCCCCAGCAGGAACCCGGCGCCGACCGCGGCGTGGGAGGACTTGACGTCGCTCATGGCCTCGTGGCACACGCGCAGCCGCTGGATCGGGTCCATCTCGAACATCGGCAGGTCGACGAACACGGCCACGACCTGGTTGCCGACGGAGTGGGCCTCGGTGGCCTGGCGGGTACTGACCGGCACCATCGCCCTCAGCCACATCCGGTCGGTCCGGGCACCGCGCAGGCGCAGGTACCGGCCGGTCGCGTCGGCGACGACCGCGAGGATGACGTCGTTGACCGTGGTGCCGAAGGCGTCCTTGACCGCCTTGACCTCCTCCAGCGACAGCCGCTCGACCGCGAACCTGCGGTGCTGACCGGGAGGCACGTTCAGCGGGGAGCGCGGTGCCGGCCGCAGCAGGTTGGCCCTGGTGACGCGTCCCACCCCACGACCGACCTGCAGGGCCTTGCTGGCCGCCGCCTTCGGGGTCCGGGCGAGCCGGGTGACCGACTCCACCGCGTGAGCGGGGCTGGTCGCCAGCTCGCGGACGAACCGGGCGGTCAGCGTGGTCTGTGAGGGAGCCGGCCTCGGGGTCCAGGGCTCGGGCGGGGGCAGTTCCTCGCTCGCATCAGGGGCCAGGTCCAGCATCACGCTGGCGATGTCGATGCCCGCCAGCCCGTCGACCATGGCGTGGTGGGTCTTGCCGAGGAGTGCGACCCGGCCGTCCTCCAACCCGTCGATGACGTAGAGCTCCCACAGCGGTCGGTCACGGTCGAGCTGCCGGGACAGGATCCGCGTGGCGTACTCGGTCAGCTGGGCGGTGGTCCCCGGTGCCGGGAGCGCCGCGTGCCGCACGTGGTAGGTGAGGTCGAAGTCGGGGTCGTCGACCCACACCGCACCAGCCAGTCCGAAGGCCGGCTGCAGGACCTTCTGGCGGTAGCGCGGGACGTGGTGCAGACGGGAGGTGACCAGCGCCAGGAACGACGCGAAGGAGAAGTGCGGCCCGTCGCTCGGCGGGTCGAACACGAACAGCCCGCCGACGTGCATGTGCCGCGTCGGGGACTCCATCTCGAGGAAGGCGACGTCGGTCGAGCTCAGTCGCTCCGCGAAGGACGCGACCGAACGCTGCTCATCGTCGTGCTCCGCTGCGTGCTCTCCCACTCTGGTCTCCCAACCCAACTGCAGCCCGGCGCTGACGACCGGTCCTGGAGCCTACCTGTGCCAGCGCCCCGGTCGACCGGCATCATCGAGGTGCCATCCGCAGCGCACCGTCGAGGCGGATCACCTCGCCGTTGAGGTAGGGCTGCTCCACGATCTGGCGGACCAGCAACCCGTACTCGGAAGGGTCACCGAGCCGTTGCGGATGCGGGACCTCGGCGGCGAGTGCCTCCCGGGTCTCGTCGGGGACCCCGGCCAGCATCGGGGTGTCGAAGGTGCCCGGCGCGATCGTCACCACCCGGATCTGGTGCCGCGCCAGGTCCCGGGCGGCCGGCAGGGTCAGCGCGGCCACCCCACCCTTGGAGGCGCTGTAGGCGAGCTGGCCGACCTGGCCGTCGAAGGCGGCGATGGAGGCGGTGTTGACGATCACACCCCGCTCGCCGTCCACCGGGTCCTGCTCGGCCATGGCGGCGGCGGCCAGGCGCAGGACGTTGAAGGTGCCCACCAGGTTGACCTCGATCACGGTCCGGAACAGCTCGAGGTCGTGGGGTCCCTCCCGGGTCAGGATCCGCGAGGCCCAGGCGACGCCGGCGCAGTTCACGGCGACCCGGAGACGACCGAGCTCGCCGGCCTGTGCGACGGCCTCGGCCACCCCGTCCGCATCGGTCACGTCCGTCGGCACGAACCGGGCACGCTCACCCAGCTCCTCGGCGGTCGTGGCACCGTCGGCGGTGGGCAGGTCCACCAGCACCACGGCCGCGCCCGCGGCGTGCAGGGCGGCGGCCGCGGCCCGGCCCAGGCCCGAGGCCCCACCGGTCACGATCGCGACGTCCTCGCCGGTCAGTTGCATGCCGTCCTCCTGCGTCCCTCGTCCCTCAGCAGTCGCGAACCCTACGCCCCCCGGGCGGTCAGGAACCTGTCCCGGGCCGCACGGTGCTCCACGATCGGGGGCGGGTAGGCGTCGTCCGCGGCCAGCAGCGTGCCAGCCGCCTCCCAGGGCGCGTGGATGTGGGCGTCGTCCACCTCGGCGAGCTCGGGCACGTAGCGCCGCAGGTAGACGCCCTGGCGGTCGTACCGCTCGGACTGGGTGACCGGGTTGAACATCCGGTTGGGTCGGGAGTCGGTACCGGTCCCGGCCATCCACTGCCACTGCCCGAAGTTGTTGGCCAGGTCCCCGTCGACGAGGTGGTCCATGAAGTGCCAGGCACCGATCCGCCAGTCGAGGTAGAGGTGCTTGGTCAGGAACG
>PWWI01000037.1 GCA_003561535.1 Nitriliruptoraceae bacterium | reverse complement strand
CGGTGCTTACGCGCAGGTATGCAGCAGCTTTCTTCGGTGCTGATTTCGTATCAGCATCGGTCATTTAGGGCCGCCTCCTATAACGTTAATTTCAATTTCTGTTATGCAGAATACTTTGTATGATTATTCATAGGTTTATGATACAATGTAACAGTAACATTTTCTGGTGATAATGGCAAGAAAAAGTTTGCAGTAAGACGCCTGCTCCCTAGGGCAGGGAACATACACCTTAAACGTAGACCACGCCTATGCTTTTACGAGCTAAATTACACAGCCCGGTATTTGGGCTTTGAAGGGAGTGTTAATTCTAAATGGATAAAGGCGATTCGATTACCAATCAATTCACGACTGAGTATTTTATCGCTAATTTAATTGCAACCCTCCAGGATGACGACAACATGGATGCTGCGTTGTTAAATATCCTATCCGAGAATATCGTTAAGATGAGTCCGACTGAGACAGCCGTCGATGATGCTGCGAAAGCTATCGAGTCGATTGCGGCCAAAAGAGCGGAGGAAATTGACAATGAGCTTGCCCATCAGGATTAAAGAGTTTAAGGTTGAAGGTTTTCGAGCGTACCTTCAACCGCAAACCATTAAACTATACCGTGGCAAAACGTCCCTCAGCTTTGCCGTATTTGCGCCCAACGCGAAAGGCAAATCCAGCCTTGTAGATGCATTCGAGTATTATTTCTCAAAAGATGGAACCCTCGAGCGTCTGGGTAAAAAAACGTTTCAAACCCATGCAGGTCCCGAAGCGATGGAGCACGTGGATGCCAAAAAGTGCGGTATAAAGCCCACCGTCCACTTCTGGTTTTACAAGGACAAAGAGGAGTTCGATGATGCGCGACCAGTGTCGACCACAGCACCGCCAATGCCTAAAGCGGCTAAACGAATAATTTCTCGTACAAGGGTGCCCTTCATCATCCGTGGCTATGAACTCCGTGGCTTCGTTGAGAAAACCACACCGGAAATGCGGTATAGTGAAATCGCCACTTGGTTCGCCCTCGATCCACTCCTTAACATACAGCGGAACCTTCGTTCGTTGCGGCGTCAGATAAAACAGAAAGCCGAGTCAACGGCAGAAGGCGATGAACGTCTCCGTGATCTTAAACGGTTGACTGAAAACACGGTCTCTACCTGGGATGAGGCAGGGATCTGCAATTGGCTGAATATCAGCGTGCTTGCCCACCTTGACAAAGACCTGTCGATCTCCGAACTTTCCGACCAAGACGCCGGCTATCGAGAACTGGTTAAACGTAAAGCCGCCGAGGACGAACAGATTGGCCTAACGGCATTAAAGCGGCTTATTGCACATATCGAAGCGCTTTTTAAGGCACCAGAGAATGAAGGCGATGACCCTACCGGCAACATAGTTGTTTTTGAAGCTGCCATTACCAACCATGCATGTGCTGCTGTCCGCGAATCCGAAGAACGGTCGAAAGTGAGCCAAGTCGTGTTCAACGAGGTTTGGTCAAGCGCCAAGAAGCTCTTCGAAAACCAAGATGCTACATTTGACGACTGTCCCATCTGTGATACAGCATTCGAGTCCAGCCCCCACAGCTCGCGCGACAAGATTCACGCCAGTTTGGAAACTAAGCTCAACGATCTTTTTGACTATCGATGCGCCGAAGAAGAACTGAAAAAGGCTGAGAAGGCAGTTGAGGAAGCAGCGCATTCCCTCAGGTCAAGGCTCGAAACGGTAACCTCTAGCTTGAAGGATGCCGGTTACGAGAACAAAGCCAGGGGGGTTGAAGCGTATTTAGAGAAGGCCAAAGCCTGGAAGACATGCGATAAGGCACCTGAGAGCACGAAGGCGGTGTGTGAACTAAATGCACTTTATACTTCCATCACTGGTGATATAGAATACATTGAGAAGAAACAAGGCGAGCACACGTATGCCAATGCAATTAAGGTCACTGAAGACCTGCATCAGCTAAAAGCTGCCCTGGAGAGCATTCAACGCACTAAGGATGAACTTCATAAGCTCCACGAGGAACTTGACAAACAAGCTCTTGCCATCAACAAGGCAATCGTCAATTTCACCCAAAGTCTCATCGAAAAACTCCAAAACGACGCCGACGATCTTTACAAAGACATTCAGGGCGGCGATGAAAGCTCGCCACCGATCCGGTTAGAGCTTCCCGATGATGATGATAAAAATCAGCAGCGAATGCAGCTTCTCATCGACTTCGCCGAAAACCGAAAGGGCGTTTTGCCTAGCGGCTATCTCAGTGACTCACAAATTCATACGCTGGCACTAGCGCTTCGCCTTTCGGCAATCCGCTCGTTTAACAAAGGCGTACCTATAATTGTGCTCGATGACGTGGTTACGGGGTACGACGCGGATCACCGTAAGAACATCGCCTCTGTCCTGGCGAAGCACTTCGCGGACTTCCAGATCGTAATTGTTACCCATGACGAGCAGTTTTTCAACCTACTACAGGATCACCTTCCCCAGGCAAGCTGGGTGTTCCGGCGCATTACGAAAAGCCAACCTAACTTTGGTCCCACCTTTCACGATCATTGTACACCGGATGAAGTTATCCAGGCTAAGCTGGATGCTGGTGAAGACGCTACTATGGAAATGCGTCAAGCCGAGGAGGAATGGCTGCTCGCTATCTGCCGTGGATTCGGTGTCAAAGTCGTTATCCGGCAGGTGAACCAGCCTTACAAGTATGACCGCAGCGAGTTGGCCGACGCTCTAGCTGATTTCTTGAAGCATATTGGCATTCGGCCACCGGAGGTATCCGGCATTTCCAACCCCTTTCTTGCGAGCTTACAGAAAGGGGTTGTCGAGAATTTGGGTTGCCATTTTTCTGACGCCCCATACCAGAACGCTTCTCATGGCGACGTAAGGGCTAGGTGGAAGGAATTTAAATACTTTCGTGATCTATTTTTGTGTTCTCACTGTAAAAATCGCCGGTTCAAGAGGCCTCTAACACACAAGAAACCGGTATGTGTAAAATGTGAAACTCCTTTTGATTTTTCTGTTTCAGAAGACACCTCTGACACAACATCCTAACATAGCTAAAAACTAAAAAGGTTAATTGTGTCTCTTTGTTTTCAGTGTATACATAGACCATGATGATAGCTTTAAAAGGTTTCTCCCCGGAAACTCCTCAGCGCCTGTTCCAGCTGCTCATCGACAATGTGCGTGTAGATCATGGTTGTAGATATAGATACATGCCCGAGGGCCTTCTGGACCAGGCGGATGTTTTTAGTATCCCTCAAAAGGTCCGTGGCGAATGAATGCCTCAGGCTGTGCGGGTGCACACCTTTTTTAAGGCCGGCCTTGCCGGCATAACGGTTCACGAAGTCGCGCACGTAACGATCGCTCATGCGGCCGCCGGCCAGGGTGCAGAACAGATACGTGCTGCTACACTTGCGCATAGAGCGCCAGCGCTTGAGGGTGCCCAGGTCCCGGTCTG
>PWWI01000127.1 GCA_003561535.1 Nitriliruptoraceae bacterium | reverse complement strand
TCGGCGCCCGCCGGACCAGCCCAGCACACCGCTCGGACACTGGACGTGCCACCACAAGCAGCCGTCGGCCCAGGGAGGGCTGGCGTCGAACATCACGCCCTTCGAGCCGTGCGAGGGTGCTCCTCTGCAGGATATGGGTTAGGCTCTCAGCCAGCGAGCGCACGCCATGGCACACGGCCTTGCCGTGGAAGCACCCGAGGTCGAGCGTGCAGGAGGCAAGGCCATCCCAAGCGTCTCCATCCCCGCTGGAATCCTTGCGCTGGCTAGCGTCGTTCTTGGCGGCGTCATCTGGCGCAGAGGCGCTCGCTCGCGTGCGCTGTTCATGGGGTCATTGGGCTTCGTGGCCGGAGCGATGGCGCTGGGATCGGTTGCAGGCGCGTGGATCGACGAGCCCGGCGCGTCGTTGCTCGGTGGTCTCGTGGGCGGCGTCTTCGGGGCACCGTTCGCCATCGCGTACAGGCGGGTTGGCGTCTTCTTGGCCGGCGCTGTTCTGGGTATGGCGCTGCCCTTCGCCCTGTCGCATGGTGAGATCGCCGCGGGGTTCTTGGTCTGGTCGTCGGTCGTGAGCGGCGCAGTTGCGCTTGCGTTCAACCAGCATGCGGTCATCGTGTCGAGTAGCTTCGCCGGCGCGACGGCCATCGTCTTGGGAGCGAGCTTCCTCGTCGCACCCGGGGGCATCGACTTCTCGTCCTTCGTCTGGTATGGCGACATCGATGTCACGGCGTTGGATCGCGTCTTCTACTGGGCTCAAATCGGCGACGGGGCAGACCACTTCCGCTTGGCTGCCTGGATCCTGCTGTGGTTCGTCGGTACCTTGGTGCAGTATCAACTTGACGGCACGGCGGCCCGATCGACCGTTGCATCGTCGCGGAGCGCTGAGGCGCCAGAATCGGCACCGCCAGCGCGATCACCAGCGATGGCGGCGGGGAGCGTCACGCCCGCGTCGAAGAATCGAGCCACCGTCCAGAGATCGGCGGCGCCTGAACCCTCATCCGCGGCGTCTGAATCCGATGCTAGCCCGATCGGCCAGCCATCGGTCGTGGCGTCAGTGGTCGACGACGACACGCCGTCGGTATCGCCCTCCGATCGTATGCGGGCCACGCGAGGACGTCTTGGGCAGGGCGTCGAGGAGCTGCAGCGCGAGATAGACGCGCTGGTGGCTTCGAGTGGCCCGGACTTGGCTGCGTGGAACGGGGCCGTATGGGAACGATGGGACGAACGGGCGCTCAGCGCTGGCATCGCAGCGAACGGCGGACTCCGGCTCGGCGACGTGCGCTTGCCCGCAGGGGACGTGACCTTGCATGTGCCGGCAGTGGTGAACCCGACACGCGTAGGAGCGCTCGTCGTGGCAGGTGCCGCCGACAGGGAGTCCGTGCGAGACGCCTTCCTAGGGTGGTGTGCGCGATTGCTGGCGGTATCTGGCGCGGGACGCGTGGCCGTGGAATGGTTCGAGGACCGGGAGCCTGTGGGCGTGCCGGCCGCCTGGCGGGCGGCGGCTCGCGTGGGACTGCTGGGTCGCTACGCAGTGCTGTTGCGTACTGATGAGCGGCCATCGGGCGACGACGTCCGGCGTGTGCTGGTCGCCGTTGGAGCTGCGGCGGATCGGCTGCCAATCGGCCAGGCGTGGCCGGGGCAACGGGCCGTGCACGGGGTTGCAGCGGACGTCAACCTGCTACTGGCACCAAGCCTACCGGTCGATATCGACGGGGAGGGGGTGTTGCAGCTCGCGGCGACGGGCGACGGCAAGGCATTCCGGTGGGTCGGCGGCGTTCTTGATCAGCACGAGGTCCTGCTGCAGGCAGCGCCGCCGCCAGCCTTGATCGCACGGCTCGCAGACTGGTCGTTGGCGACACGGCTGCCGAAGGAACCGGAGGACCGAAGGGGCAACATGCGTGCCGCGAAGGGGGCGCCGCATACCGAGCCCGCGTCAACTCCCCCGAAGCCGGTGACTCCGGTGACGACACCTGACCACTGGGAGCGACGGCTTCGGGCCCTGCTGGCGTCAGCGCCGTGCCAACGACCCTTGCTGCGCTTGGGAGTGGACGAGCGAGAGCAACCGGTTGAGATCGGTCTGGCGCAGCCGGTGTTCCTGCGCGGTGGGTCGGCAGAAGCCGCGGCCGCCCTCATGGCGTCGTTCCTCGTCGAGATCGCAGCGCAGACCCGAGCGAACGAATGGGAGTTCGTCGTGCTCGACTTCAGTGACGATACCGGTGTCCCCGACCGGTTCGATGCCGTCCTCGACGCACCCCCACACCTGGTGGAGTTCGTCGATGGCATCGCCGCCACGTTGCGCCTGGACGACGTCGTCGAACAGCTCACAGGAGCGAGAGGCGAACGACCACAGCTCTGCGTGTTCGTGATGGGCAACGCGCAGCAGCCGCTGCCAGATGCGTTCGACGACGTGCTGCGCGCTTGTCCTGACGCCGGTGTGGCGGTCTGCGCCTGGACCCACGTCGATGGCCCCACCACGCCGCACACGGTTGCAGGACGTGCCATGGTGACGCTTGGCGAACGGCCGAGCCTGCGGATCGACGGGCAACCCAACCGGTACGTGCACGTTCCACCAGCCGTCACCACGTCCGACGTGGCTGCAATCGCTATCGAGCTCCAGCGCACCCGCGGTTGACATGCCTTGCGAGGACGAGTCCCATCCTGACCTGATCGACGATCGCTTCGAGGGCATCACCGAGCGTCTCTGACAGCGTAGCGATCAGCTTCGACATCGCCGAAAGCGGCGGCCCGCGAGCGCCACATCTCGTCCCCACAGCGATGGCGGCGCCGTTAGGCCTGGCCGGCAAGGCTCGTGCGAGGGCGTGTCGAGCTTCCGAGCCTTGTGAACGCGGCGCGGTGTCGATGGCAACGCCCCGACCGTGAACCTGCGCCGACACCCTCTTGCGCCGACGCGGGCGCCCTCGAGCGCCTTCGCCGCCTCAACGCAGCAGCCGCACGAAGCGGCGCCGACCCACCAGGTCGGCCGCCAGGCGGACGCCCCGCCAGCCGAGGGTGCGTGCCTCGCGCGCGAAGGCGCCGGCGTTGCGCGGGTCGAGCTCCCACCACGCCACCGCGCCCGGCCGCAGGGCGCGCCAGGCCTGGGCCCGCAAGCGCCGCGCCAAGCGCAAGCCGTCGGGGCCCGCCAGGAGCGCCTCGGGCGCTTCAAAGGCGAGCTCGGGGGGCAGCGCGTCGCGGTCGGTCTCGGGCAGGTAGGGCAGGTTGGCGAGCAGCAGACGCGTCGTGCGTGCCGCGACCCGCAGGCGCGGGTGGTCGAGCAGGTCGGCGCGCACGGCGAGCACGGGCAGGCCCAACGCACGCGCGTTGCGGCGCGTCAGGGCGAGCGCCCGGGGGTCGGTGTCGCTCGCCAGCACGCGCGCGCGCGGACGCTCGCCGGCCAGCGCCAAGGCCACCGCGCCGCTGCCGCACCCGACGTCCAGCACGGTCGCGTCCAG
>PWWI01000139.1 GCA_003561535.1 Nitriliruptoraceae bacterium | reverse complement strand
CGGCGCTCGCCTCGACCTGCTCGTCGGGCTGTTGCTCCGTGCGGTCGCTCCGCCGGACCTGACCGCCATCGCTCATCGCGTGGGCTCCTCGTGCTGGGGAGGCCAAGATACCGGGACGGTCGCCGCCAGCGGGGACGACCTCGCCGCCAGGCGCCAGCCGTGAGGATGAGTCGGGCCGCTCGTCGCGGCCGGACCTGGCCCTTCGGACGCCGTGACCCGGAGCGATGCGCCGACGTATCATGGAGGTGAGGTCCGCAGCTCCGCGGGAAGCAGAGCAACATGTCGGCCCCTTCGATGCGCACCCCGTCCACGCTGCTGCAGTTCGTTCTCGGCGCAGCCCTGGCGCTCGGGATGCTCCCGGCCACCAGCGTGGCAGCGACGAGCCACTGCCCGAGCGGCACGGTCGCGCTGACCTTCGACGACGGCCCCGGGGAGCACACCCCGGCGGTCCTCGACACCCTCGCCGAGGAGGAGGTCCCAGGGACCTTCTTCGTTCTCGGTCGCAACGTCGATCTGCGCCCCTTCCTCGTCCGCCGGGCCGACGACGAGGGCCACCTGGTCGCGAACCACAGCTACACCCACCGGGATCTCGAGGAGCTGAGCGAGGAGGAGATCCGGGAGGAGATCCTGCGGACCGATCGTGCGATCCGTGATGCTGGAGTGGTGCCCCTACCCCTGCTGCGGCCTCCCTACGGCCACTGGGACGGACCTGGCGGCAAGGTCGCGACCGCCGCGGCCTCCGTCGGCTACTCCATCGTCACGTGGACCTACAGCCCGACGGACTACCTCGCCGACGCCGACACGATCCGCGACCGTGTCCTCGGCAACCTGCACCCCGATGCCATCATCCTGCTCCACGATGGATCGTCCAACGCCCCCGAACTGATCGCTGCGCTCCCAGCGATCGTCGATGGAGCGCGCCAGCAGGGCTACTGCTTCGGTGTGTTGGACGACGACGGTGGCGTCGTGCCACCCGAGCCGGACGAGCCGGACGAGCCGGACGAGGTGTACCACCCCGTCGTACCGGTGGTCACGGGGCAACCGGTCTGGCTGCTCCGTGATGAGCTCGCTGGAGGCAGCCCGGACCACCGCTTCGTCTACGGCCGTGCCGGTGACGTGATCATCCGGTGCGACTGGAACGGCGATGGTCGGGACACGCCGGGGATCGTGCGGGACGGGACGTGGCATCTGCGTGACCGGCTGGGGGGCGGGGCCGCGGACCACACCTTCGTGTACGGCCGCGTGGACCGGGGGGACATCCCGATCTGCGGGGACTGGAACGGCGATGGCCGGGACACACCGGGGATCGTGCGGGACGGGACGTGGCATCTGCGTGACCGGCTGGGGGGCGGGGCCGCGGATCACACCTTCGTGTACGGCCGCGTGGATCGGGGGGACATCCCGATCTGCGGCGACTGGAACGGCGATGGTCGGGACACGCCGGGGATCGTGCGGGACGGGACGTGGCATCTGCGTGACCGGTTGGCGGGCGGGGCCGCGGACCACACCTTCGTGTACGGCCGGGTGGACCGGGGGGATCTGCCCCTGGTCGGGGACTGGAACGGCGATGGTCGGGACACGCCGGGGATCGTGCGGGACGGGACGTGGCATCTGCGTGACCGGTTGGCGGGCGGGGCCGCGGACCACACCTTCGCCTACGGCCGCGCGGACCGGGGGGACCTGTTCCTGGCCGGGGACTGGAACGGCGACGGCCGGGACACGCCGGGCTTCGTCCGCCCGGACGGTTGAGCCCGACCGGGCTCATCGGCGCGATCTCCGGATCAGTGCGTGAGCCGGTCCAGCAGTTCCGCGGCCGAACCGACCTCGTCGAGCAGCGCGCCGAGTTGGGCCTGCGTCCCCCGGCTGGGGTCCAGCATCGGCAGGCGCTGCAGTGAGTCCCGGCCGACGTCCAGGATCAGCGAGTCCCACCCCGCCGCGACGATGTTGCCGCGGAAACGGCGGATGCACTCGCCGCGGAACCAGGCGCGCGTGTCGGTGGGCGGCCGGTGGACGGCGTCGGCCACCTCGGTGTCGGTAACCAGGCGCTCCACCCGACCCCGGGCGGCCAGGCGGTGGTAGAGGCCCTTGTCAGGCCGCACGTCGTGGTACTGGAGGTCGACCATCTTCAGGCGGTCGTGGGTCCAGTCCAGGTCGTGCCGGGACCGGTAGCTCTCCAGCAGCTCCAGCTTGGTGGCCCAGTCGACCTGCCCCGCGAGCGCACGGGGGTCGTCCTCCGCGGTCACCAGCAGCGCCTCCCACCGGTCGAGGACCTCCTCGGTCACCGCATCCATCGCTTCGTCGCGTTCCTTCACGTAGCGCTGCAGGGCGTCGAGGTACCAGCGCTGGAGCCCGAGCGGCGTGGTCGTGCCGCCCTCCTCCAAGGCGAGCGGGACCGTGCCGGTGAGGTCATGGGAGGTCGCGTGGAAGGCCGCGACGGGCTCTGCGAGCTCCGGGACCGGGGGCAGGGCCCCCTCCTCGATCGCTTGCAGCAGCAGCAGCATCGTCCCGACCTTGAGGAAGGTCGCGACCTCGCACAGGTTCGCGTCGCCGTTGATCACGTGCAGGCGCCGGTACCGCTCGGGATCGGCGTGGGGCTCGTCCCGGGTGTTCATCAGCGGGCGCTTCAGGGTGGTCTCCAGCCCCAGCACCACCTCGAAGAAGTCCGCCCGTTGGGACAGCTGGAAGGTCACGGCCGGGTCGAGTTCGCTCCCCAGGCGGCCGGATCCGACGAACAGCAGGCGGGACACGAAGAAGGGCACGACCTGGCGCGTCAGGTGACCGAAGGGGATGCTACGGGCGACGAGGTAGTTCTCGTGGGTGCCGTAGGCCGCACCCTTGCCGTCGGTGTTGTTCTTGTGGATCAGGACGCGGCTGCCGGCGGGCAGGTTCGCCTGGGCCCGCTCGGCGGCGTCGGCGAGGATCAGCTCTCCGGCCCGGTCCCAGATGACGAGGTCGCGGGCGTTGGAGCACTCCGGGGTGGCGTACTCCGGGTGGGCGTGGTCGACGTAGAAGCGCGCGCCGTTGGTCAGGACCGTGTTGGCCAGCCCGAGCTCGTCGTCGATCAGCGGCTCGCTCGGTTCGGGGGCCGGGCCTCCCCGCGCGTCGCGCAGGGGGGACTCATCGGTGTGGTCCCAGCGGACGTCGTCGTCCCCGGCGGCGCGGTAGGCGCCGACCACCATCGAGGAGGCCAGCACGGGGTTGACGGGGCTCGGTCCGTCGACGGTGATGCCGTACTCGGTCTCGACGCCGACGAACCGTGGGGTGGTCACAGGTACTGGCCCGGGTTGACGTTCTCGATCGAGCGCCCGGGTGACTCCTGGCCGGCCAGCAGCGTGCGGACGTAGACGATGCGCTCGCCCTTCTTGCCGCTGATCCGCGCCCAGTCGTCGGGGTTGGTCGTGTTGGGCAGGTCCTCGTTCTCGCGGAACTCCTCACGGATCGCGG
>PWWI01000243.1 GCA_003561535.1 Nitriliruptoraceae bacterium | reverse complement strand
CGTCGAGCACGATGAAGGCGTCGTTGAGCGTCCGGCCCCGCATGTAGGCCAGCGGTGCGATCTCGATCGTGCCCCGGTCCACGTGGTTGACCAGCTCCTCCGCCTCCATCATGTCGTGGAGTGCGTCCCAGAGTGGCTTGAGGTAGGGGTCGATCTTCTCGTGCAACGTGCCCGGCAGGAAGCCCAGCCGTTCGCCCGCCTCGACCGCGGGCCGGGTGAGGATCAGGCGGTTGACCTGCTTGGCCCGCAGGGCCTGGACGGCGGCCCCCATGGCGAGGTAGGTCTTGCCCGTCCCGGCGGGTCCGATGCCGAAGGTGACGGTGTTGGCTCGGATCGCGTCCAGGTAGCGCTTCTGCCCGAGCGTCTTGGCCCGGATCGTGCGACCGCGGTGGGTGATCAGGGTCTCGGAGAGGACCTCGGACGGACGCTCGTCGGCGTCGTCGCGGATCATCCGCACGGTCTGACGGACGACGCCGCGGTCGATCGCCTGGCCCCGGTCGAGCAGCAGGACCAGCTCCTCGAACAGCCGCGCGACCCGACCGGTCTCGGTGGCGTCCTCGGAACGGATGGAGATCTCGTTCCCGCGCACGTGGATCACCGCGTGGAAGGCGTCCTCGATCGTGCGCAGTAGCTCGTCACGGGTCCCGAGCAGGGACACCATGGCGTGCTCGCCGGGCACCAGGACCTTCACGGCGGTGATCTGGTCGTCCTCGCTGGCGCCGGAGGTGGCAGCGCTCGAGGTGGCGGACGAGGCGGGTCTGGTGGAGGTGCTCGCCACGGGTGGGGGTGACTCCTCGGCGCGGGGTTACGTGCGGGTGAGGTGGTGCCTGCGGACGCGTCCGCTCGCGAGGTCGACCGGGAGGGCTGAAGGCCCCCTGTGGTGGCCGGACACGCGAGCTGCGGGCTACGAGGGTAGCTCCCGGGACCTGCCCCGGCGCCTCAGCGCACCACGCCCGCCGCGGCCAGGCGGCTGCGCAGCTCCTCGGGCGAGGCGTCGAGCACCGCGGCCAGGAGTTCCAGGTCGGCGTGGCGCACGGTGAGGACGCGGCCGTTGTAGTCGCCGCGACGGGCCTGGATGGCTTCGGCGTAGCGCCGGATCGCCGGCTCGAACTCCCGCTCGCGCTCCAGCGCGACCAGGTCGATCACCAGGTCGGGTCCCCGGTCCGCCAGGCCGCCGAGCAGGCGGTCCTCGGCCGGCAGGAGCTCGGAGACCGGGACGCGGTAGAACTCCGCGAGCCGCTGCAGACGGGTGATGGACACCGACCGCTCACCCCGCTCGTAGGCCCCGACGACCGAGGCCTTCAGGGTGCCGCGACTGTTGGCTTCCACCTCGTGAAGAGAGAGACCCTGCTGCTGACGGACACGCCGCAGCCGGTCGCCGAGCAGTTCGGCGTACCCACGGTTCTCCGCGGTCATCTGATCCCCGCACAGGAAGTCGCAGCCGTCTTGGTCCGGTCGGGACCTAAGTCCCGGCCACACGTTACCGCCACCACCCTGCCCCAGGAAGCACCGTCGCCCATCGCACCCGGCCGGACGCACAGGGTCACGAGCCCCAACGGCCACTGCCCGCAGCCAGCACCGCGAGCCCTGCTGCCCCGGCGTGCTCGGTCCTGAGCACCGAGGGGCCGAGCCCCACGGCCAGCGCCCCCGCGGCGACCGCGTCGGCAACCTCCTCGTCGGTGAAGCCACCTTCGGGCCCGACCGCCAGCACCAGCCGCTCGGCTTCGGTCCACGCCTCGGCGACGGTGGGCAACCCCGGGGCACCGGGGTGCGCGACCAGGAGCACCTCGTCGTCCCGACCGAGGCGCTCGAGCGGCAGAGGCCCGAGGACCTGAGGCCGGTGTGGGCGACGGGCCTGCTCGCAGGCCGAGCGCACCACCGCCTCCCACCGTCGATGGATCCGGTCCAGCTTGCCGGCGTCGAGCCGGACGACCGACCGGGCGCTGTCGAGGACGCGCACCTCGTCCACGCCGAGTTCGCAGGCCTGCCGGAGCACCTCGTCGAGCTTGCGGCCCTTCGGCAGCGCCTGCGCGAGGACCAGCTGTGGACGGGGACGGGGGCGCGACCTGATGGGTCCTGCCAGCTCTATCGATCCATCGACGAGCACGGCCGCGGCGCTGGCCCCGCGCCCGTCGGCGACCTCCACGGACGCGCCCGACCCGAGCCGCAACACCGTGGTGAGGTGGTGGTGGTCGGCGGGCGACAGACCGATGCGCTCCCCGTCGGCGGCCACGCCGAGGTCGACGTCGAGGTGGACGAAGGGGATCAGGCTCACCGGGCTCGGTCGTCCGGGCTCAGCGCTGGAACGCGTCGCGCAGCCGGGAGAACCGCCCCCCGGACCGCGACGACAGGTCATCGCCCCTGGCCTCGGCGAGCTGCTCGAGGAGACGGCGCTGCTCGGCGTCCAGGCCGGTCGGCACCTCCACGCGGACGAGGAGGTGCAGGTCCCCGCGACGACCGCCGCCCCGGAGCGGCAGACCGGCCCGCTTGACGGTCAGCACGTCCCCCGGCTGGGTCCCGGCCGGCACCGGCACCTCGACCTCCTCACCGTCCACCGTGGGGACGGTGAGGGTGCCGCCGAGCGCCGCCTGGGTCACCGGGACGCTGACCTCGGCCGCCAGGTCCCGACCGTCGCGCTCGAACAGCTCGTGGGCGGCGACCCGGACCTGCACGTACAGGTCCCCGGCCGGTGCACCGTTGCGGCCGGCCTCGCCCTCGCCGCGCACCGGGATGCGGTCCCCGTCCTCCAGACCGGCGGGCACGTCCACCCGCAGGGTCCGCTTCGTCGGCCGCCGACCCTCACCCGCGCAGTCGCTGCACGGGTCGGACACGGTGCGGCCGGTGCCCTGGCACGCCCCGCAGGGCGCCGCGGTGGCCAGCTGCCCGAAGGCGGTCCGCACCACGCGCTGGACCTGACCTGCTCCACCACAGGTGCCGCAGCTGCTCGGCCCCCCACCCCCGGCCGAGCCGCTGCCCTCGCAGGTGTCGCAGGCGCGCGGGACGTCCACCTCGACCTCCCGGCTCACCCCGGTCACGACCTCCTCCAAGGTCAGCTCGACGACGACGAGCACGTCGCGGCCCGGTTGCTCGCGGCGGGCGCGACGACCGCCTCCGGCGCCGCGGAACCCCGCCGACTGGCCGAAGAAGGCGTCGATCACGTCGTCGATGCCACCGAACCCGGCGCCACCGAAGCCGAAGGGATCGCCACTGGCGCGACCGTTGGCGGTCCCGTCGTCGCCGAAGCGGTCGTAGCGGGCACGCTTCTGGGGGTCGGACAGCACCTGGTAGGCGTGCGTCACCGCCTTGAAGGCCTCCTCGTCACCGCCCGCGTCGGGGTGGTGCTCGCGGGCCTTGCGCCGGTAGGCGCGCTTGACCTCGTCCTCAGCGGCATCGCGGGGGATGTCCAGCAGCTCGTACAGATCCGACACGGTGCCTCACAGGGGGTGACGGG
>PWWI01000281.1 GCA_003561535.1 Nitriliruptoraceae bacterium | reverse complement strand
GGACCGCGCAGCGCTGGAGGAACTGAGCTGCGAGTGCTACAGCGTGGTGAAACAGGAATCGGATCGCCTGCTGCCGTGGTGCCCTACTCGCAAGACCTGACTCACGCCTTCGGCAGCGTGATGGATCCGTGCGAGATCCTACCGGTCGGTGCTGAAGCCATCCGGATCGTTTGTGTTTCGCAAACGCAGCTTTCCCGTTCCGCAGTGAAGCCCCACGTTATGTGCGGCATCGTACAGACGACGCGTCTCCCCCTGCGCGAGACTTTTCCATGGCGAGCTGTCGCGAAGGCTCGCCCACTGCCACCGATCACTCTGGGAGAAACGCCATGACACTGGGAACCATCCTGCTCATCGTCCTCATCCTTCTGCTTATCGGCGTGATCCCTACCTGGCCCCATAGTCGGGGTTGGGGTTACGCCCCGAGCGGAGTCATCGGGATCGTGCTGATCGTCCTGCTCGTACTGCTGTTGGCCGGTCGGATCTAGATCCGACCGAGGATCGTGCCTGACCATGAACAAGAAGCAGACGACGCCACCGCACTGGCCGTCGTAACCTGGAGAAATCGCATGAGCCCATTACGTATTCTTGGAATCGTTCTTCTGGTCGCAGGCATTGTGGCCCTGTACTTCGGCTGGCAAGCCTCCGAAAGCATCGTCGAACAGGCGCATGAGACGCTGACTGGGCGCTTCACCGACGACACGATGTGGTACTTCATCGGAGGGGGTGCCGCGGCTGTTGCCGGTCTCCTGCTGTCGGTGTTCGGTGGTCGCAGCCACTGAGTCGAATGCCGTCTAGGGAAGCGCCGAGCAATCTCCTTGGACAAGCTTCCTTCGACAAGCTTCCTTCGACAAGCTCAGGACGAACGGCAAAGGGATGATTCCGTTCGTGGGGAACTCGTCGAACCATGAACGGAATCGACTTATTCAGCGCTTCCATAGGGCAACCGCGCAGCTTCCAGCCGATTCGATTCCCGCTGTCCCCTCACGCGCGTAGCGCAGGCAACACCGTTTTCAAACGATCAAATGGGACAAGGCGTCGCCGTTCCTCGTCCCACAGGGCGAGCCGCACGCAACTCAGACTTTGCCGCAGTGTAACCCGACCGATCTCCCGAAGCCGCGGATGGTCTCGCAGCACCTCGGGCAGCCGGTAGAACGGGATGCTGCTGGCGAGATGGTGCACGTGGTGTACACCGATATTCGCGGTAACCCAGCGCAGGGGAGCGGGCAGGTCATAGTTGGAGCTGCCGCACAGCGCCGTTTCGTGGAAGGTCCACTCGTCGTCGTGCATCCAGAGCGTATCCTCGAACTGATGCTGGACATAGAACAGCCAGACGCCAATCGCTCCGGCGAGGACCGCGATCGGCAGGTGGACGACAAGAAAGGTGCCCGCACCCACCAGCCAGATCATCGCGGTGGCGAGAAGCACGATGGCCGCATTGGTGCCCATGGCGCTCAGCCAGGGCATCCATCCCGCGCGCATGAAGCCAACGGGGAGGCGGTTGCTCAGCATGAAGAGGTAGACCGGGCCAAGACCGAACAGGACCAGCGGATGCCGGTACAGGCGGTAGCGTAGGCGCTGAATCCTCGAAAGGGCCTGGTATTCCCGTACGCTCAGGGTATCGATGCTGCCCACGCGCGCACGGTCCAGATTTCCGGAGTGCGCATGATGAAGAGCATGCGTGTAGCGCCAGAGGTCATAGGGCGTGAGCGTCAGCACGCCGAGAGCTCTTCCCACCCAGTCGTTGGCGCTCCGGGAGGGAAAGAACGATCCGTGCCCGCAGTCGTGCTGGATCATGAACAGGCGCACGAGAAACCCGGCGGCGGGCACGGCCAGCAGCAGGCCGAACCAGTACCCGGCAGTCACGCTAGCCCAGGTCAGGAACCAGAAGAGGCCGAACGGGATCACCGTGACCGCCAGTTCAATGACGCTGCGGGCGAGGCGCGGCTCACGATAGGCGGCCAGCGCACGCTTCAGGGCCCGGGGGTCGATGGTGGTTGCGAGATGCGGTGCTTGCGGCTCCATGGGTGGACTCCGGAAAGGCCTCGACACCCGGCGCGGGGTTCGAGATCGACGGCTGGCAGGCCGATTTCTGACAAAGGACTTTCCGCCTGGATACCCGGATACCGGTGGGGGAAGATGTGTGCTTATATGCTGGACCCGGGCGCGCTCGCTGTATGTTCGTTACCGCACACTGCGCTCAAGATCCCGTCGCACGCCAGCGGCCGACTGGCCCAAAGGTTGCCAGCCTCGGCGCCTCTCCAACGCGCTGTACGCGGATCAGCGCACCGGCGCCTCGCCGACCTCTTCGGCCCGTACCTTGAACCCCCGCAGGGTGTTCGGGCCGAATGTATTGCTGATCGCGACATCTGCGGCATCGCGGCCACGCGCGATCAGTATGCGCCCGATGCGCGGTACATTGTTGCGAGGATCGAACGTGTGCCAGTGACCGTCCAGATACGCCTCGAACCAGCCGGCAAAGTCCATCTCGGGGTACGGCGGCGGCAGACCCATGTCGCCCAGATAGCCCGTGCAGTAGCGGGCGGGGATGTTCATGCACCGGCAGAACGTGATCGCCAGGTGCGCGTAGTCACGGCAGACGCCGGCGCGCTCCTGGTACACCTCCAACGCCGTCTTGGTCGATCGCGCGTGTTCGTAACCGAAGACGATGTGCCGGTGGACGAAGTCGCAGATGGCCTGCACCCTTCCCCAGCCTTCCGGCGCGTTCTCGAACAGCTGCCATGCGGTCTCCGACAGCCGATCGGTCTCGCAGTATCGGCTTCCCAGCAGAAATTGCAGCGTTTCATCCGGCAGATTCTGCACCGGGATCCGCCGCGCCCGAGGCACCGCCACGTCCGGCTGCCCGGTGTCGTGCACGAGGGCATCCGCGGACAGCCGGAGAAGCCCCTTGGGCGCCACGATGCGCGAGCACCAATTGCCGAAGCTGTCGCGATAGGCGGTGACCGGCACGGGCGGGGCGGCGATCATGTGGTCGGGAACGAGGAGATCGGAGATCCGCGTGTAATGTACGTTCAGCGTCAGGATCATCGGGGTCGGTTGCGGGCAGTCGTAAATGAGTTCGTAACCGATGCGGATCTTCATTGGGGTGTCCCTGCCAAATGCCCGTTCCGCCTGAGTGTCGGGTGCGGGGCATTGTGGTGAGGGGTGAGACTGGGCCGGGTTGCCTGCTCAGGGCTGGCCGCGACGCAAGGATCGAGCGCCGCGCGCAGGGACTCGATGACCGTCTCGCGCAGAGCGGCCCACTGCCGTCCGCCGCGCAACACGTGTTTCTGATTGAGTTCCAGTTCGACACCGATGTAGACCTCAGGCGCAAAGCGCTTGCGCAGCGAGGTGGTCAGACCGTCGTTCCTGCCCGCATAGGGGTAATTGCGGCGCACCATGAATTCGGGCGAGCGCGCCTGGATCGCAGCCTTCCAGCGTGCGGCCAAGGCCACTTC
>PWWI01000268.1 GCA_003561535.1 Nitriliruptoraceae bacterium | reverse complement strand
TCAGTCGCGCCGACCAAGGCGATCGATGGGGCCACAGACCACGGGCCGCCTCGGCCGTTCGTTCGAGCCGACGAGATCACGGCTTTCAACACTCCACCACGGAACATGCGGCGAAGGACCGCGATCGCCCTTGGCCGCGGTCCGTCGGGCCAAGGACCGTGTTGCGGGGCAGCGCACCTGGAATAGGCATACTCCGAAGTTCACGCCATGGGCGCTCGGTCGCTCCGGCTGCGGCGCGCAGGAGCAAGGCTAACGTGACATGGACGGGCTCATCATGGTCGCGCGTGGGGCCGGAGTTCGTTGAACCAGGAGGCATCGATGGCAGCCAAGGATTTCGACATCGATGAACTCCTGCGCGAGCCATTGGTCGCCTGCATCGCCACCACAGGACCCACGGTTCGTCCCGTCTGGTTCCTGTGGGAGGAAGGGATGCTGTGGTGGTTGACCGGACCGTGGTCGGCGCTGGGCTCTCATCTGCAAGCGGATCCGCAGGTCGCCGCGTCGATCGACGAGTGTGAGCTTGCGACCGGCACGCTTCGACAGGTGCTGATGCGGGGCAGGGCCGAGATCGTCGAGTACGACCGTGATCGCGCGTACCGCACACTCGCCCGCTACCTCGGGCCTGACGCCGATCGCTGGCCTGATGACTTCGGTGTCGACGATGGCGATCAGTACGGCAACCAGTTCGTCCGGCTGACACCGCAGTGGATCCACGCCGCTGATCTGTCCTTCACCTGGCCGGCCTGACGGGTCCCGGCGACGGCACGCTTGGCGAGCAGCTGATCATGAACGGGCACGCGAGCACGATCACGGTGATGCACCCATCCTCCTGAGATCGCAGGCCAAGGGCCGCGCTGCAGACCGCGCGCTAGCGAGAGGTGCGGGTGGCGGCAACGGCCTTGTGGCCATCAGCGCCCGTTCGATGCCCCCGAGGCGAACTGGCCAAGCCGACCACTACAGGGTCAGCGGCCATCATCCCGCCCCACAAGCCCCTCGGCCAGAGACCGCGACCACGGGCCCCACTTGCCAGGAACAGGACCCGGTCCTCGCGGCGAAGGACCGCGTTGGCGGAGTCCCTGCTCAACGACGTGTCGAACACGCCCTCATCCGCCCGCAGGTCAGGTGCTGCCAGCAAGACGGTGGAGGAGGCGCCCTGGGAGCGCGCCTGTGCACCTCTCGGGTGGCCCCTACCTCTGCGAACGCCTGATCCCATCAGCGTGGCGGGCGATGGTGGCGGCGGGGAGCGGCGCACAGGTCGGAGCAGACGTCGAACGATGGTGTGGGATCTCGTCTGGGATGAGAAGGCTCCCGACGCCTTGGGCGCCGGGAGCCGATCTCGCTCAGATCATCCCGAAGCTGCCGGATCTGGGATCTCTCGTCGGGTGGACCGGATGGGATTTGAACCCACGACCCCCTCCATGCCATGGAGGTGCGCTGCCGGACTGCGCTACCGGCCCGAACGCACGACGATCCGTCGCGCGGCCGGGGAGCGTAGCCCGCGCCGCGAAAGGGCGCGAACCGCCGGCGAGGGTCGCGCGGTCGAGGGTTCGTCGTGCCTGAGGTGGCGTCGGCGTGCTCGCTACCCTCCGCGGGTCCGCTTCCGGAGGCCAGCCCGCGCGATGTCGACCGACCCCACCCCCGAGCCAGAGCGCTACGACCCGCTCGCCATCGAGCCGCCCATCGCCGAGCGGTGGGCCGAGGAGCGCACCTCCTCCCTGCGCCCCGGTCCGGCCGAGCTCGACCCGAGCGCCCTGGATGCGGCCCCCTACTACGCGCTCACGATGTTCCCGTACCCCTCGGGCGACCTCCACATGGGCCACGCGGAGATCTTCACGATCCACGACGCGCTGGTGCGCCACCTGCGCATGACGGGTCGCACGGTCCTCAACCCGATCGGCTGGGATGCCTTCGGGCTGCCGGCGGAGAACGCCGCCCGCAACCGCGGTGCGGACCCCAAGGCCTGGACCTACGCCAACATCGACGAGCAGCGTGCCACGATCGTGCGGCTGGGCTACTCCTTCGACTGGGACACGGTGCTGCACACCTGCGACCCGGAGTACTACCGGTGGACGCAGTGGCTGTTCCTCGAGCTGTTCGATGCGGGGCTCGCCTACCGCAAGGAGGCGCTGGTCAACTTCTGCCCCTCCTGCTCCACGGTGCTGGCCAACGAGCAGGTCGTCGACGGCCGGTGCGAGCGGTGCGGCACCGAGGTGTCCCGAGAGCCACGGACCCAGTGGTTCTTCCAGATCACCGAGTACGCCGACGAGCTGCTCGACGGGTTGGAGGACATCGACTGGCCCGAGCGCGTCAAGAACTCCCAGCGGGCCTGGATCGGCCGCTCCGAGGGCGCAGAGATCACCTTCCCCACCGCCGACGGCGACGACGAGATCCACGTCTACACCACGCGCCCCGACACGATCTTCGGCGCCACCTACTTCGTCTTCGCCCCCGAGCACCCCGTGGTGCTGCGTCGTATGGCCGGCGACCGCGACTACGACGCCTTCCTCGGGGAGGTGACGCGCCGTTCCGACGTGGAGCGCCAGGCCGGCAAGACCGGCTACCGGCTGCCCTTCGACGTGCGCAACCCCTTCACCGGCGAGGACATCCCCTCCTACGCCGCCGACTACGTCCTGATGGACTACGGCACCGGGGCGATCATGGCCGTGCCCGTCGGTGACCAGCGCGACTTCGAGTTCGCCCGCCAGGAGGGGCTGGAGGTGCGCGTGATCATCCGTCCCACCGGCCCCGACGGTGAGCTCCTCGACGAGCTCGACGCCGAACGTATGACCGCGGCCTACACCGGCCCCGGCGTGATGGTGAACTCCGGTGCCTACGACGGCCTGCCGTGGGACGAGGCCAAGGACCGCATCATCGCCGACGTGGAGGCCAAGGGCTGGGGGACGGCCAAGGTCAACACCCGCCTGCGCGACTGGCTGATCTCCCGACAGCGTTCCTGGGGGCCGCCGATCCCGATCGTGCACTGCGGCAACTGCGGCGAGGTGCCGGTACCGGAGGAGGACCTGCCGGTCACCCTCCCCGACGACCTGGACTTCACCGTGGCGGGCTCACCGCTGGAGCAGCACCCGACCTTCCGCGACCAGGTGACCTGTCCGCGTTGTGGCGACGAGGTCGCCACCCGGGACGTCGACACCCTGGACACCTTCGTCGACTCCTCCTGGTACTTCCTGCGCTACCTCTCGCCCACCTCCGACACCGAGGCGTGGCCGGTGGACGCGGCCAGCCGGTGGCTCCCCGTGGACCAGTACACCGGGGGTGTCGAGCATGCGGTGCTGCACCTGCTCTACAGCCGCTTCGTCGTCAAGGCCATGCGCGACCGCGGGTACGTGGACGCCGACGAGCCGTTCCAGGCGCTGCTGAACCAGGGCCAGGTCATCATGGACGGCGCCGCGATGTCGAAGTCCAAGGGCAACCTGGTCGTGCCCGGCGAGGTGACCGACACCTACGGCGCCGACACGCTGCGGGGCACGATGCTGTTCGCCTCCGCACCCGAGGACGACATCGACTGGGCGGACGTCTCACCGACGGGGATGCACAAGTGGCTGTCGCGGGTGTGGCGCCTGACCCTGGAGCAGATCGCCCGGGATGCCGCGGGCGCCACCCCGCTGCCGGAGGATGCGGCCGCCACCCTGCGACGCGCCACCGCGGTGGCCATCGACCGGGCCTCGACCGAGTTCGACGCCCGGAAGTACAACACCGCCATCGCCCAGCTCATGACCCTCACCAACGCGGTGCTCGACGCCACCCGTGACGGCACGGGGGGGCCGGTCGTGCGTGAGGCCCTGGAGACCCTGTTGACCATGCTCGCCCCGGTGTGTCCCTTCATCACCGAGGAGCTGTGGCACCGTCTCGGACACGAGACCTCGGTGCACGACCAGCGGTGGCCGGTCGCCGACCGCTCGCTGTTGGTCGACGAGGTGGTCGAGGTGGTGGTCCAGGTCAACGGCAAGGTCCGGGGTCGACTCACGGTGCCGGCGGGAGCCGATGCGGAGGCGGTCGAGACGACGGCGAGGGCGGAGCCACGGATCAGTGGCTACCTCGACGGCGAGGTGGTGAAGGTGGTCTTCGTGCCCGACAAGCTGGTCAACTTCGTCGTGAAGGCCTGAGCCGATGGACCGGGTCGCGGTCGTCACCGACTCGACGTGCGACCTGCCGCCGGAGCTGGTCGAGTCCCTGGGGCTCAGGGTCGTGCCGCTGTCGGTGATCTTCGGGGACGAGACCCTGATCGCAGGCGTCCAACTCAGCCCGGCCGGGTTCTACGAGCGGTTGGCGGTCAGCGAGGTCCTGCCCACCACCTCGCAGCCGGCGCCGGCGTGGTTCGAGGAGGCCTACGCCGACTGCGCGGACGACGGGTACACCCACGTGGTGTCGATCCACTGCTCCGCGGCGCTGTCCGGCACGGTCGCACTCGCCCGTGACCGTGCCCGCCAGGCCAGCCTGGACGTCGAGGTGGTGGACAGCCGGTTGGTCGGCGGTGCCCTTGGAGCTGCGGCGCTCGCCGCCCACCGGGTCGCGGAGGCCGGGGGCAGCGTCGCCGAGGTGGTCGCCGCCGCCGACCGGGTCCGTGCCACCGCGGCGAGCCTGATCGTGGTGGACACCCTCGACCACCTGCGTCGCGGGGGACGGCTGACCGGCGCCCAGGCCGCGATCGGCACGGCCTTGAGGGTCAAGCCGATCCTCCACGTGACCCCCGATGGTCGGGTGGAGGTCCGGGAGCGCGCGCGTACCTGGGCCCGGGCGCTGGAGCGGGTCGGGGCGCTGGCGGCGCAGGCCGCGGGGGGGCAGCCGGTGGATGTCACCGTCACGCACGCCGTCGCCCCGGAGCGGTCCGCCCAACTGTGGGAGGTCGTCGACCGGCACGTCACCGTGCGCGACCGCCTGGAGACGCTCATCGGGCCCGTGGTGGGCAGCCACGTCGGGCCGGGCGCCGTCGGGGTCGTGGTCGTGCCCACGGGCTGAGCCGGGGAGCTCGCCCGCGGTCATCCACAGGCCGCGACACCTCCATCCGCGGGTTCGGCCGGCGGGCGGGCAGTCTGGCGGCATGACGAACCATCCTGAGCGCGACCCCGTCACCCACCGCCGCGACCCTGGCGCGGGCACCGACCGGGCCAGGGACCCCATGAGCGGCGGCGGTGACGGGTGGGCTGCGGAGGGGCGAACGTCCCCAGCCGGAGCGGAGGCGGTTCCCGCCCGCCAGCGGTGGTCGGGCTGGGTCCGGCCCACGCCGGCCGAGGTCGTCGGTCTCGCCCTCATGGTGCTGGGCTCGATCGTGGCCACCCTGCTGTGGTGGGGACAGAGCGTGAGCGGCCCCGACGGCCTGGACGGGGCTCGAGCGGTGGGAGTGGCGGTCACGCCCGACGGCCACCCGCACGGTCCGGCTCCGGGCGTCGAGCTCGACCCGGGTGTTCCGGTGCCGAGCAGCCCGGGTGGGCCGATGCCGCCCGACCCGGGACCGGCCGACGTGGAGGTGACGGTCCACGTGTCGGGTGCCGTGACCCGGCCCGGGCTCGTGACCCTCCCGTCGGGTGGCCGGGTCGGTGACGCCGTGGTCGCCGCGGGCGGCCTGACCCGGGATGCCGATCCGGACCGCATCAACCTCGCCCGGGCGCTGGTGGATGGGGAGCACGTCCACCTGCCACGGGTGGGGGAGGCCGAAGGCGACGTTGGCGGCCCCCCGGCACCGGTCGGCACCCCCGATGGGGCCGGGGCCGGGGCAGCCGGGACCGGGGGGGCCACGCCCGATGGGTTGCTCGACCTGAACCGGGCCAGTGCCACCGAACTCGAGCAGCTGCCTGGTATCGGTCCCGCACGGGCGGCGGCGATCGTCGAGTACCGCGAGCTCCACGGGCCCTTCGCGGTGCCGGGTGACCTCCGGGGGGTGTCGGGGATCGGGGAGGCGACCTTCCAGCGGCTCGCCCCGTTGGTGGTGGTGCGGTGAGCGATGATGGATGAGCGGGGTAGCCGGTGGTCTCGGGGGTGAAACGCGCACCCCTGGGGGACGTGCTGGGTCCCGTCCCCCTGTGGGCGGTGGTCGCGGTCGGCGTCGGCGGGGCCGTCGGCCGGGGACCGGTCGGTGAGGGGCCCCGAGCGGCGGTCGCAAGATCGCTGCCGGCGCTGACCACTGAGCTGACCTCACCGCCCGGGGTCGGTCTGCTGGTCGCAGCGATCGGTGCGGTCACCCTGCTCGTCCTCGCGCGCCGCGGCCGAGGACGTGACCAGCTCGGGATCGGCGTCGGCGTGCTCGCCCTGGTCGTGGTCGCTGCGACCGTCTCGGGCGGGGTGGCGCTACGGGACGAGGCGGCTCGCGCCGGTGTGCTCCCGAGGCTGGCCGCCACGGGCGGCGTCCTGCCCGTGGAGCTGACGGTGGTCGCCGAGCCGCGGCCCATCGCCCGCGGCTGGCACGTGCTGGCCCGTGTCGACGAGGTCGCCGGGACCGCGGTGCGGGAGCGGGTCGCGCTCCTGATGGAGGAGGAGCCTCCCGCGCTCGGCGAGCGCTGGCGCGCCACGGCCTCCGCCCGTCCACTGCCCGACGGGGGCTACGGCGACTGGCTCGCCCAGCAGCACGCCCGGGTGGTGCTCGACGTCGAGGGGATCGAACGGCTGGGTCCCGGGGGTCCGGCGGCGCGGTCGACCGAGTGGCTGCGATCCAGGATCAGGCAGGCCGCCACCCGGTGGCTCGATGAACGCACCGGTGGCCTCCTGGTCGGGTTCGTGACCGGCGACACCCGGCTCCTGCCGGCCGAGGACCGGGCAGCGATGCAGGCGACCTCGCTGACCCACCTCACGGCCGTCTCGGGCACCAACGTGGCGATCGTGATCGGTGGGGTGCTCGGTTTGGCCGGTGTGCTCCGCGCGCCACCGGTCGTGCGGCGTGCGGCGGTGGCTGCGGTGGTCCCGTGGTTCGCGTTCCTGACCCGGTTCGAGCCGAGTGTGCTGCGTGCCGGGTCGATGGCGCTGTTGCTGCTGCTGGCCGGGGTGCGGGGTCACGTGAGGGATGCCCGGCATGCCTTGGCCGTGGCGGTGCTCCTGCTCGTCCTGCTCGATCCTCGGCTCGCCACCTCGCTCGGGCTGCTGCTGTCCGCGACCGCCACCGCCGGCGTGCTGCTCGTGGCACCGGTGGTCCGCGACCGGCTCCCGGCGCGCATCCCGCGCCGGGTGGCGACCCTGGTCGGTGTGACCGTCGGCGCGCAGGTGGCGGTCCTGCCGGTGCTGCTGGCGACCTTCGGTGAGCTCGCCTTGGTGAGCGTGCCGGCCAACCTGCTCGCGGTGCCGGCTGCGGTCGTGGCGGCGACGCTGTCCTTCGTCGCCACGGCGCTCGCCGTGGTCCACGTCGAGCTCGCTGGGTGGGGGTTCGCGCTGGCTGGTCCGGGGGCACGGGTGGTGCTGCTGGTCGCCGAGCACCTCTCGGGCCGCGGGGCCGCGATCGACGCCACCCGCCCACTGACCGTGGTCGCGGCGATGGCGAGCCTGCTGTGGCTCCTGGCGGCGACCCGGGGGGTGGCGCGGCGGGTCGGGGCGGCGGTGACCGTCACCGCCCTGCTGCTGGCCAGCGTCCCGGCCGTGACCGGCAGCCTGCGACCTACGGGCCTGACCATCACGGCGATCGATGTGGGCCAGGGGGACGCGTTCCTGGTCGAGTCGCCGGGCGCGAGGGTGCTCGTCGACGCCGGTGAGGACGGCACCGCGGCGCGCTGGCTCCGCCAGCACGGCCGGCGACAGCTCGACCTGGTGGTGGTCACCCACCCGCACCTCGACCATGTCGGCGGTGTGCCCGAGGTCCTGCGCCGGATCCGCGTCGGAGCCGTCTGGGCGCTGCCCCTGCCGACCGAGCTCCCCGAGGCCGCGGAGGTCTGGCGCGTGGCGGCGGCCCGCGGTGTCCCGGTCAGGGCTCCGAGCCGGTCGACGACCGTGCGACTGGCCGACGTGACCATCGAGGTGCTGCACCCGCCTCCCGGGCGGCCCTACCGGTTCGCGCGCAGTGAGTTGAACGAGTCCTCCCTGGTGCTGCGGTTCCACCACGGCGGGGCGCGGCTGCTCACCACGGGCGACGTCGAGCTCGAGGCCCAGCGGGACCTGCTGGCCTCCGATCGGCAGCGGCTGCGTGCCGAGGTGCTGACCGTTCCCCACCACGGCGCAGCGACCACAGATCCCGCGTTCCTGGCCGCGGTGGCACCGCAGGTGGCGATCATCAGCGCTGGGGAGGACAACCGCCACGGCCACCCCCATGCCGACACCCTCGCGGCCCTGGATGCCCTCGGCGCGCAGGTCCGCCGCACCGACGCCGAGGGCACGCTGACCGTCCGTGTGCCCCGGCCGGAGCGGGGGCACGCCAGCGCGTCGCTCGTACTCGCCACCGGCGCCCCCGCGCCGGCGGGGCTGTCACCCGCCGGCGGATCGCGGATCCTCGGTCCCGAGGCGGGCGGGCTCGGCCTGCCCGTCGCCGGCACCGGCGTCACCAGGCCCGGACCCCCAGCAGCATCCGGCGCGGCGCGGGCCCGTGCACCACCAGCGGCGTCGCTGTGATCGAGGATCGACGTCCCGGGCCGTCGGTAGGCTGCCCTCCATGGCCGTCCTGCTGCTCACCGGAGACGACGACCTCCTGCTGCTGCGGGAGGTGGAACGCCGCCTGGAAGCGATGCTCGGCGCCGAGCCCGACCTCACCGTCGACCGCTACGACGTGGCCGAGCTGGAGCACCTGCCCGAGCTGCGGACCACCTCGCTGTTCGGTGGCCGCACCTGCGTGGTCCTGCGGGGGGTCGAGGCCATCGCCGGTGACCTGAAGGCCGAGGTGGAGCGCTACCTCGACGCCCCATCGCCCGACGCGGACCTGGTGCTGGTGGCGCGTGGGACCGGTCGCGTCCAGCGGATCGCGAAGCGTGCGAAGGAGCAGGGCGAACGCGCGGACGTCAAGCGCCCCGCGGACTGGGACGACCACGGGTGGGACCGGGTGGTCGGGGAGGAGTTCCGGCGGCTGCGGCGCAAGGCCGACGCGACCGCGATCGCCGCGATCCGGACCCACGCCGGCACCGAGCCCGCGGCCATCGCCTCCCAGGTCGGGTCGGTGTGTGCGACCCATGCGGACGTGTCGGTCCTGCTCGCCGAGCACGTCGATGCGGTGGTGGCCGGCCACGGTCGAGCTTCGGGGTTCGCCGTCGCCGATGCCATCGCAGAGCGCGATTCGCGCGGGGCCCTGGTCGCGTTGCGGGGTGCGCTGGACGCGGGGGAGGCGCCCCTGGCCATCGTCGGGGCGATCACCTACCGGGTCCGGCAGCTGCTGCAGGTGCGGTCCGGGGCGAGCCCGAAGGAGGCCGGTCTGCGACCCGGTCGCGGCTACGAGGACACCAAGGCCCGTGCGCGGGCCTTCGCGCCCGGTGAGCTCGCGTGGGTCCACGACCGGCTGGCGCAGCTCGACCTCCAGCTGAAGGGGTCCGATCTCCCCGACGGCACCGTGCTGGAGCTGGCCGTGCTGGAGCTGTCCACCTCCCGTGAGGTCGGCGCCCCCTTCAACCCGCTGGCGTCCCGGAGCTGAGGCCCCGGAGGACTCAGCCTGCCGGTGGCTGCGGTCGCCGCTCGACCGTCTCGCGGATGGCCCGTGCTGCCACGCCCAGCGCGTCCAGCTCGTGCCCTTCGGCGGACTCCGCGGCCGCGACGGTCGCCCGGGTGCGCTCGAGGTGGGTCCGTCGGCTCTCCAGCCACCGATCCACAGCCGCGCTCACGTCGACCTGCGGGTGGTCCTCACCCGGAGATGACGTAGCGACCCCGGACAGCGCTGCCACGGCGGCCGCCCGGCGAGCCCGGCGTAGGTCCATCGCCAGCCCCAGGCGCTCGCGGCGGGCCCACCCGCTGGGGGCCTCGACGCGCCCCAGTGTCTCCTCGAGCCGGTCGGCACCGAGGCGGTCCGAGAGCTGCAGGAGCGCGTCGGCGATCGCCGGCTCGGACAGGTCGTCGGGGAGCTGACGGTCCACGGCGGCGACGTCAGGAACCAGCGCGAGGTCACGCGCTCCAGCCAGGAACCGGGCCAGGTCCGGCTCGACGAGATCGTCGACCAGCCAGCGGACGTGCGCGCTCCTGGCGCGGCGCTGGCTGCGGGTGCCGAGCCGGTCCAGCTGGGCGAGGACCTGGTCCGCGATCCGGCGCTGGTCCTCGGCAGCCTCGACAGGATCGGGCGCCGTCGGGTCGGTCAGCAGGACCCGGCTCAGGGTGATGACCAGCTCCTCCACCGGCAGCTCGAGCTCCCGGCGCCGAGCCGGATCGTGTGCCTCATCGAGGGCGTCCAACCGCTCCCACCAGCCGTGGGCATCGACGATGTGGATGGCCGCCTGGATCGTCTCGACGGCTGTCGTGAGCGGGACGTCGGCTTCCACGGCCAGCCGCGATGCGGCGGTGATCCCCAGCCGGTCGACGAGGTCGTTGACCACGACGGTCGTGATCAGTTCGCGGCGGAGACGGTGCTCGGTCAGCAGGTCCCCGAACCGGGTGACGGCGCCGGCGGGCAGCGACCGTGACAGGGCGGGCTGGAGCAGGGCGGCATCGGGGACCTCCGAGGCCAGCAACGCCTCCTTCAGGTCCCGCTTCGCCCAGGCCAGGAGGGTTGCCAGCTCCGGTCGGCTGAGCCCGGCCCCGGCCTCCGCGCGGGTGGCGAGCTCGGCGCTGGAGGGCAGCGACTCGGCGTGGCGGTCGAGGTCGGTCTCCTCCTCCAGGCGGGTCAGCAGCTGCTCGTAGTGCTCCAGGCTGCGGGGGCTGCGGTCCAGTTCCCGAGAGATCGCGGCCGCGTTGGCCGCGACCACGTCCAGGGCCGCTTCGACGACCTCCGGGGCCAGCTCCTCCAGGACTTGGTTGCGCTCCGCACGTCCCAGCTGCTGCCGCTCCTCGGCCATGCGGAGCAGGATCTTCAGGTTCACCTCCAGGTCGGAGGTGGCGACCCCCGCGGCGTTGTCGATCGCATCCTGGTTGACCAGGGTTCCCCGGCGTGCGAGCTCGATCCGGGCGCGTTGGGTCACCGCGAGGTTGGCACCCTCACCGATGACCCGCGCCCGCACCGTGGAGGCCTCGACCCGGACGTCGGCGTTGGCCCGGTCGCCGATCTCGCTCTCCGGCTCGCTGGTCGCACGGATGTAGGTCCCGATGCCACCGGCGAACAGCAGGTCGACCGGGGCGCGCAGCACCGCGCGGATCAGCTCCGGTGGGGGGAGCTCCGTGGTCTCGACCCTGAGCAGGCCACGGACCTCTTCGGTGAGCTCGACCCGCTTGGCCGCACGGGGCACGATCATCGCGCCGGGGGACAGAACCTCGGGGTCGTACTGGCTCCAGCTGGAGCCGGGCAGGTGGTAGAGGCGCTGGCGCTCCTCGAAGCTGCGCTCCGGATCGGGGTCGGGGTCGAGGAACACGTGTCGGTGGTCGAAGGCGGCCACCAGGCGGACGCTGCGCGAGCGGAGCAGGCCGTTGCCGAAGACGTCACCGGACATGTCGCCGATGCCGGTCACGGTGATCGGCTCGGTGGCGACGTCGATGTCGAGTTCGCGGAAGTGCGCGGTGACCGCGACCCATGCGCCCTTGGCGGTGACGCCGTGGCGCTTGTGGTCGTAGCCGTGCTGGCCACCTGACGCGAAGGCGTCGTCGAGCCAGAACCCGTACCGGGCGGCGACCTCGTTCGCCAGGTCGGAGAAGGTGGCGGTGCCACGGTCGGCGGCGACGACGAGGTAGGGGTCGTCGCCGTCGTGGCGCACGACGTCCGGCGGTGGGACGACGCGGTCGCCGTCGAGGTCATCGGTGACGTCGAGCAGCCCTCGGATGAAGGTGACGTACTGCCGGCGGGCCTCGGCGGGCGCATCGGCGGGATCCTCCGGCTCCCGGGTGAGCACGAACCCGCCTTTGGCCCCCGAGGGGACGATGACGGCGTTCTTGAGCACCTGCGCCTTGACGAGGTCGAGCACCTCGTTGCGCACGTCGTCGCGACGGTCGGACCAGCGCAGACCGCCGCGGGACACGGGGCCGCTGCGCAGGTGCACCCCCTCGACCCGCGGGGAGTGGACGAAGATCTCCCGGTAGGGCCGCGGGTGGGGCGCGTCGGAGATCTGGGAGGGGTCGATCTTCAGGGCGACGTAGGGCTCGCCGGTGTCGTCGGCCCGGGCGTCGGGCCGGAAGGCGTTGGTCCGCAGGGTGGCATCGATCAACTCCAGCAGCCGGCGCAGGATGCGGTCGTGGTCCAGCCGTTCGAGCTGGTCCAGCTCCGAGAGCACCACTGCCCTGGTCTGCTCGTCGGACGGCGCGCCCGACGGTCGGTGGGGGTCGAGCCGGGCGTGGATGTGGGCGACCAGGGCATGGACCGTGTCGGGGTGCGACACCAGGATCGTGTCGACGTAGGCCGGGGTGTAGGGAGTCCCGAGTTGCCGGCGGAGCCGGCGGTAGGCCCGGAGGATCGAGATGTCGTACCAGTCGAGGCGGGACACCACGCCCAGCCGGTTGAGCAGATCGACCTCGAGGTGGCCACGCCAGGCAGCCAGGATCGCATCGGCCACCCGCGGGCCGTCGCGCTCCGGGTCGAGTCCCGTTGCCCGCACGCCGAAGTCGTGCAGCGTGGCTTCGGGGACGGTGCCGTCCGTGAGCGGGTGGGGTACCTCGTCCACGGTCGTGAGGCCGAGGCTCTCCAGGATCGGGAGGAAGGAGGACAGCTCCAGGGTCCCGCCACGCTTGGCGGCGAGCAGGCGCACCGGTGCGGAGGAGACGTAGCCGGACGGGTGGTCCCCGCCAGCCACGCTGTCGGCGTCGTGGTGGGACGGTGACGGACGGAGCCACACCAGGAGCGAGGGCTCACCTTCGAGCGTCTCCGCCAGCAGCCGGACATCGGTGACCGCGTCCAAGGGGTCGGTCACGTCCCGGTAGGAGCGCGGCAGTCGGGCCACGATCGTCCGGCCGATGGTCTCCGCCCGTCCGGGCCCCATACGGGTGGCCAGCTCGCCGACCACCGTCTCCTCCCAGGGGCGGGCGAGATCGGCGATCGTCCGGGCGAGATCCACCGCTCGGGCCGGGACGTGGGTGTCCCAGGTCTCGGGGTCGTTCGGAGCGTGGAGTTCCAGCAGGTACCGCGTGATGGCGTCACGCTGGAGGTCGATCGAGGCGTCGACCTCGACCCCCGTCGCCTCGAAGCGGGTCCCCAGGACGGTCCGCAGGCGCCTGGCGAGCTCGGGGCTCCACCGCTCGCGGGGCAGGGCGACCACGACGGACACGGTGCCGCTCGGTGGGTGCGGGCGGGCGAAGGCGGCCACCTCGCGGTGCTGCTCGGCCTGCAGCAGCCCGACCAGCAGCTCCCGGAAGCTGGTCCGCGTCGAGCGCAGCAGTTCGTCCTTGGGGATCGCATGCGCCAGGGTGATCAGCGTGATGGCGTCGTGGGAGCCGTCGACCACATCCTCCACCTCGAGGACCTGGCGCAGCCGCCGACGCAGCACGGGGGTGTTGCGGACGGGCTCGGCGATGCCCTTGCGGGTCAGGAGGCCGAGGACCCGGATCCGCGTGCCGTCATCGCTCGGATCGTGGTGGGCATCGGCCCCGTCGTCGCGGTGGAGTTCTTGTGCCCCGTCGGGCACCGCGACGTCGAACACCTCGATCGGTGCGCGGCGTTGGACCGTGGACCGCCTCCGGGTCCGCGAGGCGGTCAGTCGGGGCAGGTCGTCGCAGGCGGGGGCGGCACCGATATCCGCCAGTAGGCGCCGGCGTCGCTCCTCGTCCCGCAGCAGGCCGAAGGTGCGGTCGGGGTGTGTCCCGCCGGTGCCCGGCAGCGTCTCCACCCCGAGCAGGAGCAGGTTGTCGTCCAGCAGCCAGGCCAGGAACGCCGCCACCTCGGCGTCGCGCGGGTCACCGGTCGCCAGGGCCGCCGCCGCAGCCTCCACCTCGGCCCGCATCGCCGCGTGATCCCCGGTGACGACCTCGACATCACGCAGGTCGGCGGTCAGCCGGGAACGGAGGGCGTCGACGACCTCGGCGTCGGGGGTGAGACCGCTGACATCGATCTGGATCACCGAGAGTCGGTGGGCGGCGGTGCGGGCGGGCACGATGGCCTCGACGTGACCGTGGTCGTCGAACTCCAGCCCGAGGATGGGGTGGAAGGTGCCACGGACCTCGAGCCCGCTCGAGACCAGCTCCGCGGTGATGGTCGACAGCAGGAAGGGCCGGTCCTCCCAGATCACCTCCACGGTGGCGTGATCGGCGGTGTCGTCCCAGGGTCGCGTGGCGATGTGCAGCTCGCCCGGCTCCCGGGCGTCGAGCTCGGCCAGGATGCCCACCAACCGGTCGACGATGTCGCTGGTCGGCTGAGCGAGGACGTGATCGGGAGCGCGACGCAGCGCGGCGTCGGCCAGGGAGGACAGCAGGTCCTTCCGCGGGTGGTCGCTCGCAGCGATCTCCGTGCGCAGCTGCTCGGTGGCAGTCGCCGGGTCGGTCACGTCACCGTCCATCGTCGCACGGGTGGGCCACCACCGACCCTAGGCCGATGTCGACTCAGGTGGGAGCGGCCGGAAGGGTCGTCGCTGACACGACGATGGCGCCCCGCGGGGCGCCAGATGGTCGCTCGGCCGGCCCGTCGCTCCACGGGCCGCGGTCGCTCACAGCGAGGCGAGCTGCTTCGCCATGCCGGACTTGCGGTTGGCGGCGGTGTTGCGGTGCAGGACGCCCTTGCTGGCGGCCTTGTCCAGCGCCCGGGACGCCACCTGGAAAGCCTCGGTCGCGGCGTCCTTGTCGCCCGCGGTGACGGCGTCACGGAAGCGGCGGACGTCGGTCTTCAGGGCCGAACGCACGCGCTTGTTGCGGTCCCGGCGCGTCTCGTTCTGCCGGTTGCGCTTCATCTGGGACTGGATGTTGGCCATACGAGGTTCGTTCCTTGGGCTGCTGCACCGGCGGTTGCGGTGCGTGGCATCTGGCGTGGGCGGAGCTCGTGGGAGGGCGATGGCGCCCGGTGGCGATCGCGTGGATCGGCGGGGGGTGGGATCGGGGCCGAGCCCTACGCTGCCGGACGCGGCCACCTCCCTGCGCGGCTCTCCGACCGGGTACCAGTGGGTCGTCGGGCACGACAGGCGAGCCGCTCACGAACGGCGAAGAGGAACGGTACCAGCGGGTTCGTAGCCGCGGCAACCGGTCTCCGGGGTGAGCGGTCGTCGCGCACGGTGCCCGCCGCTGAGCGGGCTCGATGCCGGGGCACTCACGGCGTCAGGGGCGGAAGGCGATCTTGACGAGCCCGGGTTCCCGTGCGGCGAAGCGGGCGTAGGCCTTAGGGCCGTCGCGGAGCGCGACGTCGGGGTGGGTCACGCAGACCTGGGCGGGGGAGGGCAGGCGCCCGTCGGCCAGTGCCGTCAGCACCAGGGGCAGGGTCGCAAGCACGTTGGCGCGACCGAACCGCAGGGTGAGGTTGCGGTCGTAGGCCTCAGCCGGGGAGAGGGCGAACCGCTCGGCGGTCTGGACGGCGATCACCGAGCAGGTCCCGCCCGGCGCGGTGACCGTGAAGGCCAGACGTTGGCCGGCGGAGCTACCGGAGGCCTCGACCACCGAGGACACCCCACCGGCCAGCAGCGGCTCCTCGAGGGCGTCCTCGGGGGCCAGCGCGAGGTCGGCGCCGAGCGCGGCGGCACGGTCGCGCCGATCGGCGATGGGGTCGATCGCCACCACCGGTCCGGCTGCCTGGGCCCGCGCGACGGCCACCGCGCACAGCCCGACGGTGCCGAGCCCCACCACGACCAGGGGGTGGCCGGGGCGGGGGTCCGCTCGCGCCACCGCCTCCCAGGCGGTGGGCAGGTTGTCGCTGCACAGCAGGGCGGTGGGTTCGTCCATCCAGGTGGGGACGAGCCGCAGGGTGGCGTCCGCCCAGGGGACCCGCAGTCGTTGTGCCTGCCCGCCGTCGAGCGCACCGGCGGGGTCACCGGGTGGGCCGTAGCCGAACAGCGCGCCCCGTTCGCAGCGCGCGGTCAGACCCTCCTCACATCGAGCACAGCGGCCGCAGGAGGTCGAGAACGGGACGAGGACCCGGTCACCGACCCGGCGCTCCGCCACCTCGGCGCCGACGGCACTGATGCGTCCGACCACCTCGTGACCGGGCACGACCCCGCTGCCCGCCGGCTCGCGTCCCAGGTAGGGGTGGAGGTCGGAGCCGCAGAGCCCGGCCACCTCGACGTCCACGATGGCGTCGGTGGGCGTGCGCAGCTCGGGATCGGGGCGCCCGGCGTCGTAGCGGATGCACCCCGGACCGTCGAACACCAGCGCCTGCACGTCGCTCCTCCACCTCGCCTGCGGGCGGCGATGGTGCCGGCGGACGCCGTGGCGCACACCACGTCGGCGGGCACCACCGCACCGATACCCTGCCAACGCTAGCCACGGACCGGTGTGGGTTCCCGCCGATGTCCACCGTCTCGCCCCCCGATGCGTCCCCACCGGACGTGGAAGGCGCCTCCGCGTCGTGACCTACCGCACCGAGCGCATCCGCAACTTCTGCATCGTGGCCCACGTGGACCACGGCAAGTCGACGCTGGCTGACCGGATGCTGCAGCTGACCGAACTGGTGGACGTCCGGCACATGCGCTCGCAGTACCTCGACAAGATGGACATCGAGCGTGAGCGTGGCATCACCATCAAGGCCCAGACCGCGCGTCTGCCCTACAAGCCACTGGGCGACGTGGCCGACGAGTACCTGCTGAACCTGATCGACACCCCGGGGCACGTCGACTTCTCCTACGAGGTCTCCCGGGCCCTGAACGCCTGCGAGGGTGCGGTCCTGCTCGTCGACGCCGCCCAGGGCATGGAGGCGCAGACGATCGCCAACCTCTACCTGGCGCTCGAGGCGGACCTGGAGATCATCCCGGTCCTGAACAAGATCGACCTGCCCGCCGCCCGCCCCGACGAGGTGGCGCGGGAGATCGCGGCCATCATCGGTGGCGACCCCGGCGACGTCCTGCGCATCTCGGCCAAGACCGGGGAGGGCGTGGTCGCGGTGATGGACGCCATCGTCGACCGGGTGCCGCCGCCGAAGGGCGACCCCGAAGGCCCGACCCGCGCGCTGATCTTCGACTCGATCTACGACCCCTACCGGGGGACGTTGGTGTACCTCCGGGTGGTCGACGGTGAGCTCAAACCCGGGGATCGCATCCGCCTGCTGGCCACCGGTTTCGAGGGGGAGATCGACGACCTCGGCGTCCACGCCCCCGAGGAGACGGCGATCGACGCCCTCGGTGTCGGTGAGGTCGGCGTGCTCTCGGCAGCGATCAAGGAGGTCAGCGAGGCCAAGGTCGGCGACACGATCACCCTGGCCGGCCGCGGCGCTCGGACCGTGCGGCCGCTCCCTGGCTACCGCGAACCCCTCCCGATGGTGTTCTCGGGGCTGTACCCCGTGGACTCCGACGACTTCCCCCAGCTGCGGGACGCCCTGGACAAGCTGCGGCTGAACGATGCGTCCTTCAGCTTCGAGCCCGAGACCTCCGCGGCGCTCGGGTTCGGGTTCCGGTGCGGGTTCCTCGGCCTGCTGCACCTTGAGATCATCACCGAGCGGCTCGACCGGGAGTTCAGCATCCCACTGGTCACCACCGCTCCCAGCGTGCGGTACCGCGTCACCCTGGAGGGCGTCGTCGATGGTGACACCGGCGAGCCCGAGGTCATCGAGGTGGCCAACCCCCAGGATCTCCCCGAGCCGAACCGCATCGCGGAGATCCGTGAGCCGACGGTCAACGCGATGATCCTGACCCCGACCACCTACGTCGGGTCCGTGATGCAGCTGTGCGAGGGCCGGCGCGGGACCATGGTCGCGATGGACTACCTCACCGAGGAGCGCGTGGAGCTGCGCTACCAGCTGCCCCTCGCGGGGATCATCACCGACTTCTTCGACCAGCTGAAGTCCCGGACCCGTGGCTACGCCTCCCTCGACTACGAGCGCGGCGAGTACCTCGCCGCCGATCTGGTGCGCGTCGACCTGCTGCTCAACGGCGAGCCGGTGGACGCCTTCAGCTCGATCGTCCATCGGGACGAGGCCTACGCTTTCGGCAAGTCGATGACCGAGAAGCTGAAGGAGCTGATCCCCCGGCAGCTGTTCGACGTCCCCGTGCAGGCGGCGATCGGGTCGAAGATCATCGCCCGGGAGACCATCAAGGCCAAGCGCAAGGACGTGCTGGCCAAGTGCTACGGCGGCGACGTGTCCCGCAAGCGAAAGCTGCTGGAGAAGCAGAAGGAAGGCAAGAAGAAGATGAAGTCCGTGGGCTCGGTCGAGGTGCCCCAGGAGGCCTTCGTCTCGGCTCTGCGGACCAGCGGCGGGACCGGCGACTGACGACCGGCGCCACCGAGCGAGGAGGCCCACGTGACCGACCAGGAGCAGCCCGGGCGCGCGGACCCGCGGGCAGACGGCCCCGACACCGAACCGGCCGATGACGCGCTGGCACCCGCGGACGCCGAGGAGGTGCTCACCGCCGACGAGCAGGCGGTGGTGGCCCACGCCAACGCCGTCCCGGAGGGCTCGGACGCCGACCTGTGGGCCTTCGTGTTCGACTCCTCGCTGCGGGCCCAGGAGGCCCTGCTGGCCTCGATGCGGCTCGTGGCCCGGCAGCAGCTCAAGCTCGAGGACGCGGCGATCGTCGCCAAGGTGCGGGGACGGGTCCGGATCACCCAGACCAAGGACGTCTCCCCGTCCCAGGGCGCGGTCGGTGGGGCGTGGATCGGGATCCTGGCGGGGCTGTTCCTGGGTCCGGGAGGGCCCCTGGTCGGTGGGGCGTTGGGGGCGGCGGCCGGGGGGTTGTTCGCCAAGCTCCGCGACTTCGGCATCGACGACGACGAGATGAAGCGCATGGGTGAGGAGCTCGCCGAGGGCGATGCCGCGCTGTTCCTGCTGGTCGAGGACTGCCACCGCATGCGCGCGCTGCACGAGGTGTCCCGGTTCCCGGGCCGGATCCTGGCCGCCACCGCCGATCCGGCGCTGGTCGAGGAGGTCCGTGCCAGGCTGGCCGTGGATCCCTGGGACGCCGTGTGAGCCCGGTGTCCCCGCCGCGCGTGGTCACGACCCCGGCCGCCCGGGCCGGTGACCGGGACTGGGTGAGGTCCCCGGTGGAGTGCGGGCCTGCCGCGGGGTTCGGGGTCTACCTCCACGTGCCCTTCTGTCACCACCGCTGCGGGTACTGCGACTTCGCCGTCGCCGCGGTCGGCGGCCTGGACCCCGCGCGCCGGGACGACCTCGAGGGCCGGTACGTCGCAGCGATCCGGACCGACCTCGCCCGGCAGGTCGCCGCCGGCCGCCGTGCCCACGCGCCGCCGGACGCCGAGCACCTCGACGATCGGTGGCCCGTGGTCACCAGCGTGTTCGTCGGCGGTGGCACCCCGACCCTGCTGTCGCCGGAGCGTCTGGCATCGGTGATCGCCTCGGTGGGGGAGGAGCTCGACCTCGCCGCCGACGCCGAGGTGACCGTGGAGGCCAACCCCGAGACCGCCTCGGTCGAGCTGTTCGAGACCCTGGCCGCCGTCGGCGTCACCCGCGTGTCGATCGGGGCCCAGTCCTTCACCCCCCACGTGCTCGCGACCCTGGAGCGCGAGCACACCCCGGCGGGGCCGCTCCGGGCCGCGGCGATGGCCCGGGAAGCCGGCATCGCCGAGATCAGCCTCGACCTCATCTACGGCACCCCCGGTGAGACCGCCGAGGAGTGGGACGACACCCTCGCCCGGGTCCTGAGCGCCGACGTCGACCACGTCTCCGCCTACGCGTTGACGATCCACGACGGCACCCCCTTCGGCCGACGGGTGGCCAGGGGCCTGCTGCCCGACGTCGACGAGGACGTCCAGGCCCAGCGGTTCGCGGCGCTGCAGCAGGTCCTCGGCGCCGGCGGCTTCGAGCACTACGAGGTGTCCAACCTCGCCCGCGGGAGCCGGTCGAGGAGCCGCCACAACCTGCTCTACTGGCGGCACGGCGACTACCTCGGCGTCGGGGCGGGGGCCCACGGCCACCTCGCTGGCCGCCGCTGGTGGAGCACCCGCAGCGCCCCCCGCTACGTCCACGCCGTGACGTCGGCGGGGGGGCGCGCCTGGGGGGAGGGTGCTACCCCGCTGGCCGGTTCGGAGGTCCTCGACGACGCCCAGCGTGCCGCGGAACGGCTGTTCCTGGGACTCAGGGTCCGGGAGGGGCTCCACCCGGGTGACCTCCCGCCGATCCAGCCCCTCGCCCTGGAGGACGCGCTGGCCGCCGGTCTGGTCGAGATCGCCTGCGGGCGCCTGCGGTGCACCGAGGCGGGCTGGTTCCTGCTGGACGATGCGGTCGACCGGCTGACGGCGTGACCACCGCCGACCCCCTCGTCGCGCGGCTGGCGGAGGTCGTGGGCCCGACCCAGGTGCTCGACGACCCCGGGTCCTGCGCGGCGTTCGAGACCGACTGGACGGGACGGTGGCAGGGGCGGGCGAGGGCGGTGGTGCGGCCCGCCGACACCGCCGAGGTCGCCGCCGTGGTCACCGCCTGCGCGGACCAGGGTGCGGCGATCGTGCCTCAGGGCGGCAACACCGGGCTGGTCGGCGGGAGCGTCCCGCGGGACGGCGAGGTGGTGGTCTCGCTGACCCGGCTGGACGACCTGGGACCGGTGGGCGTGGACGCCCGCGAGGTCACCGTCGGCGCCGGTGCGACCCTGGCCGCGGTGCAGGAGCACGCCGCCGCGGCCGGGCTGGCCTACGGCGTGGACCTGGCCGCCCGCGACTCCGCGACGATCGGCGGCACCATCGCCACCGACGCCGGCGGCATCCGGGTCGTGCGCTACGGCGCCACCCGGGCGCAGGTGCGACGCCTGGAGGTCGTGCTGGCCGACGGTCGGATCGTGGAGGGAGGGGTCGGCGACGGTGGCGGGCCCTCGGGTGAGCCGGCGGACCTGGGGAGCGTGATCGGCAGCGAGGGGACGCTGGCGCTGATCACCTCGGCGAGGCTCCGGCTCCTGCAGCCGCCACGCCACCGCGCGGTCGCGCTGCTGGCCGTCAGCGACGTCGCTGCCGCCCTGCGGGCCCAGGAGGTGATCGTCCGGGTGGCCGGTCCGCTGGAGGCCAGCGAGCTGGTCCAGGCCGAGGGGCTGCGTCGGGTGGTCCAGGGAACGGGACAGCGTCCACCCTTCGCGGTGACGCCGCCCGCGGCGGTGCTGGTCGAGGTCGCCGGGGCCGACCCGGTCGCCGATCGGCTCGTGGCCGCGGTCGGTGCGGCCGCAGAGGGTGACCCGGGGGTCCTGGACGCCCTGGTCGGCGTGGACGCCGCCGACCGGACCCGGTTGTGGCAGCTACGGGAGGCCCACACCGAGGCGCTGGCCGCGGCGGGGCCGGTGGTCAAGCTGGACGTGGTGGTGCCCCTCGCTGCGCTCGCCGGCTTCGTCGACGGCCTCCCGGCCATCGTCCGTGGCGCCGGAGGTGAGAGCTGCGAGGTGGTGGTGTTCGGCCACCTCGGTGTCGGGGACCTCCACGTCAACCTGCTGGGCGTGCCGACCCCGTGGGTGACGGCGGTGGAGGATGCGGTGTGCGCTGCGGTGGTCGCCGCGGGCGGGCGCCCCGACGGCGAGCACGGCGTCGGCGTGCAGAAGCGCGCGTGGGTCCCCCGCAGCCGCAGTGCCGACGAGGTGGCCGCCATGCGCGCCACGGCGCGGGCCTTCGATCCCGCGGGCCTGCTCAACCCGGGGGTCCGCCTGCCCGACTGACGCGGATGACCGCGCCACCACTACTCGCCCGGGAGCAGGAAGGGGCGACGGATCACCTCGTCGAGGACGAGCAGGGTCAGCGTGCCGCGCAGCCCGGTCACCGCTGCCAGCTCCTCGAGCAGGAAGCCCCGCAGCTGCTCCAGCGAGTCGGTACGCACCAGCAGCAGCACGTCGGCCTCCCCGGTGACCAGCGCTGCGTACTCCACGTGGGGCAGGGCGTGCAGCTGGGCCCGGAGCGGCCCGAGTTCCAGGCGGGAGCCGGGACCACCCGACAGCAGGACGAAGGCAGCGATGCTCCCGCCGACGGTGGCGGGGTCCACCACCGGTGCGAAGCCCTTGAGGACCCCGTCCTCCTCGAGCCGGTCGAGCCGGGCGTGGACGGCGCTGCGTGACAGGTGGAGCTCTGCCGCCAGTGCGGTGATCGATCGCCGGCCGTCGACCCGCAGCGCGGCGAGCAGCTGCTGGTCGATCACGTCGAGCGTGCTGGACATGTCAGCCTCTTTCGGTCGATGAGAAGAACAGCTTGTCATATCCTTTCCTATTCTACGGACAGTACGTCGAGATATTCGTGATCGGGGCCGACACTTCGTACGGCTCCGTACGCTGTCGACTGCGGCGGCGCAAACGCCGCCAGGAGCCAACGTCGAGAGGGTGCGTGGATGTCGCAGGCCGAGCGAGCGGGCGAGCTGTCGGCGCTGGACCCGTCGCCGAGGCAGACCGATGAGCTGCTCGCGGCGGCTGGAGGGCTCGTTCGGGCGCTGATGACGGCCCACCGTGACGGGGACGTGCTGGGCCACCCCCGCGGCGACGACCTGACGCGTCAGTTGCTGACAGCGCGACCGCCCGCGTCCCCGACGCCGGTGGAGGACGCGCTGGCCACGATCGGCTCGGTGCTGGCCACCGGCGCCGACAACGCCGCGCCCGGGGAGCTGGCCTACATCCCCGGCTCCGGCTTGTTGACCGCCGCCGTGGCGGACCTCATCGGCGGGGTGGCCAACCGCTACACCGGCCTGTCGGCCTTCACCCCCGCGGCCGTGGCCCTCGAGCAGGGGGTGCTGAGCTGGCTCACGGAGCTGTTCGGCCTGCCCGACACGGCCCAGGGGCTGCTGCTGTCGGGAGGCTCCGCCGCGAACCTGACCGCGGTGGTCGCCGCCCGCGACGCCCACGCGCGAGGCGCCGTCGACAGGGCCTGTCTCTACGTCGGTCAGCACGCCCACGCCTCGGTGCGCAAGGCGGCGCGCATCGCGGGCTTCACCGACGAGCAGGTGCGGGTCTGCACCTCCGCGGATGGCCTGCGGCTCGATCCGGAGGCTGTGCGGATCGCCATCAAGCAGGACCTGGCGGACGGGCTCGTGCCGGTGGCGGTGGTGGGCGCCGCCGGGACCACCAACACCGGGTCGATCGACCCGTTGCACGAGCTCGCCGACGTCGCCCGAGAGCATGGCGTGTGGTTCCACGTCGACGCCGCCTACGGCGGGTTCTTCCAGCTCACCGAGCGAGGCCGGCAGCTCCTGGCTGGCATCGAGCGGGCGGATTCGATCACCCTCGACCCCCACAAGTCGCTGTTCCTGCCCTTCGGCACGGGGGCACTGCTGGTGCGCGATCGAGCGCACCTCGCCGCCTCCTTCGCCGAGGAGGCCGACTACCTGCGGGACGCCGAGGAGGAGCCGCCGGCGCTCCCCGACTTCAGCGCGCTGGGCCCGGAGCTGACCCGGGAGTGGCGGGGTCTGCGGCTGTGGCTGCCCTTGATGTTGCACGGCACCGACGCCTTCACTGCCGCCCTGGACCGCGCGCTGGACCTCGCGCGGTGGGCGTCGGAGGAGCTCGTGGGCGACGACCACGTCGAGGTGGTCTCCGCACCGGAGCTGTCCATCCTGACCTTCCGGGTCCCCGGGGACGACGCGTCCCAGGACCGCGCGCTCGCCCGGATCCACGCCGACGGGCACGTCCGGCTGTCCTCCACCGTGCTCGACGGGCGGGTGGTGCTGCGGTTGGCCGTGCTGAGCCACCGCACGAGCGAGGACACCCTCTCACGGGCGGTGTCGGCGATCCGGGAGGCCGCGTCCGCAGCAACGGCGACGGCCGGCGCCGCCGAGGGCGGTCGGGAGGGCTGAGCCCCGCCCTTGGCGGGAGGGACCGGTCGGCGGCTACGGTGCCGGCGACCGCGAGCAGGAGCCAGCTGTGGACACCCGGCGACCACGGCGGGTGTTCGGCGAGGGGCAGGAGCCGGACCCCCGGTTCACCCTGGCCAACGAACGGACGTTGCTGGCCTGGTTGCGGACGGCGCTCGCGCTGGTGGTCGCCGGGGTGGCGGTCGTGGCGCTCTCGGAGCTGATCACGCCCGAGTGGCTGGTCGAGGTGATCGCCGGCGCGGCGTTCCTCGGCGGGGCGGTGACGGCCAGCCTGGGCTACCTGCAGTGGCAGCGGGTCGAGCGCGCCCTGCGGCGCCGGGAACCGCTGCCGGCGGGCGTGGGCACGGTCGTGGTGCTGGCGACGATCCTCGCTCTCGCTCTGATCGGTGCCATCGCGTTGATCGATGTGATCCCGTGAGCGTCGATCCCGGCCTGCAGCCCGAGCGCACCAGCCTGGCCTGGCGCCGCACCGGTCTGGCAGCCGCGACCGCCTCGACGGCGATGGTCCGGATCGCCGTCGTGCGGGACTCGCCGGTGGTGGCCGCCTTGTGCGCAGGCCTGGTGGTCATCTCCCTGGGGGCGATGCTGGAGGGGTCGGCCCGCAGCGAGGCCCGGCGGCGCTGGTTCGAGGACGACAGCGACCTGGTCGGGCTGTCGCTCGTGGCGCGGGCGACGGTGGCGTGCGTGGTCGTCCTCGCCGTCGCCGGCATCGTGCTGCTGGTCACCACCTGACGAGCGTGCGTTCCCTGGTCGGGCCCCTGGTTGAAGGGCGGCGCCCGCAGCGGCCACGGCGTGTCAGGGCAGCGGATCAGGGCAGCTGACCGGCGAAGGCCAGGGCGCGACGGACCAGCCGCCCGTGGCCGGAGGACATCTCATCGGCGATCGAGGGGTCCACGGCCTCGTCGGGGGAGAGCCAGGCGAGATCCAGGGCGTCCTGGGCCGGCCGGCACTCGCCGTCGCAGGGGACGAGGTAGCCCAGGGCCACCGCGTGCTGCCGGGGGTCGTGGAAGCCGGAACGCTCCGGGTCGGGGAAGTACTCGGCCACCGTGCAGGGTGCGACCCCGCTCGGGATGCGGGGACTCGCCTCGGGGCCGAGGTCCTTGGAGCAGTGACGCCACAGCGCATCCCGGAGGGTCTCGCCGTAGAGGACACGACCCGACACCACCGCTCGGGACACCGATCCGTCGGCCTGGGCGCGCAGCAGCAGCCCGACCTTGGTGATGCGACCGAGGTGGTCGACCCGGACCGGCACGGCTTCGACGTACACGATGGGGACCTGGCCCCGGATCGCCTCGATCGTGTCCTCCGGCAGCCAGCCGGGATCGGTCTCGAGGGTCTCGTGACGTGCCATCGGTGGTGCTCCTCGGTGGTGGGTCGCCGGCGCGCGCGGCGTCCGGTGTCGGCAGGCCGCCGCCACACGACGGACCGGCGCCGCGCGCCGGTCCGTCGTGTGGCGGGCTCCTCAGCGTTCGTAGGTGCCGATCGCCCGGTTCTGCTCGACGATGGCGTCACCGTAAGCGTCGAGGAACTCCCGACGTGACGGTGTGCCCTCGACCGGTCGCGACAGCGCGTAGACCCAGAAGTAGTAGTGGTGCACGCCATGCCCATCGGGTGGCTGCGGGCCGCCGTAGCCCGTCGAGCCGAAGTCGTTCGGTCCCGGCCGGTAGTGCCGGTCGGCGTCGGCGGGCAGCTCCGTGGCATCGGCGGGGATGCCGTAGAGCGTCCAGTGCGTGAAGCCGTCGGGCAGCGGCGCGTCGGGGTCGTGACAGATGAGCGCCAGCTCCACCGCGTCGTCGGGCACGCCGTCGATCAGCAACGACGGTGCCTCGTTCTCGCGGTCGTTGGCGTGCCGGTCCTCGAGCGGGCCGCCTGGCGCGAACTCCCGGCTGGAGATCGCCAGGTCCTGGATGTTCAGTCCCACGGTGAGTGTCCTCCCTCGTCCTCGGTGCTACGACAGCCCCGAACCTAGGCGGCCCGCCACCGCGGCGCTCGGTCGAACGGCCTGCCGGCGTATCGGGTTGACTGCAGCATCCGACGGCGGTCGCTCCCGAGCACGGACGGATCGGCCTGTGCCCGAGGAGGCAGCATGTCACGGTTCAGGCACGGCCGGGGTGGGCCACCGCCGGCCGTGGCCGCCTCCACCGCCACGGCGGTCGCGCTGCTGGCCGCCGGCACCCTGACCGTCATGGCGCCGACGATCGTCGCCCCGGCCCTGCCCTCCATCGCGCGGGAGTTCGCCTCGGTCCCGGGTGCCGACCTGCTCGTCCCCCTGGTGCTGACGCTCCCCGCGCTGGTCATCGCCGTGACGGCGTCGGCTGCCGGGGCCCTGGTCGACCGCATCGGTCGCCGCCCGGTGCTCGTGGCCGGGGTCGTGCTCTACGGGGCAGCGGGCGGGACCGGCCTCATCGCGGGGTCGCTGACCGGTCTCCTGGCCGGCCGGGTGGGGCTGGGCCTGGCGGTGGCCGCGGCGCTCACATCCGTCACCACCTTGATCGCGGACCTGTACAGCGGGCGGGCCCGGAGCCGCATGCTGGCGCGCCAGGCGGCGGTCATGGGCGCGTCGGGGACCGTGTTCACGATCACGAGCGGCCTGTTGGCGGGCGTCGGATGGCGGTGGTCCTTCGCCCTGTACCCGCTCGCCTGGCTCCTGCTGCCCGCGGTCCTGCGGGTCGTCCCCGAGCCGCCGCGCGTGGGCACCGGGACGCTGCGGCGGGCCGATGTGGTCTCCGGACCCGGCACCGTCAGCCCCGTGAGTGTGTCGGTTGCCGCTGCCGACGCTGCCCCGGCACCGACAGGAGACCGCGGCGCGCTCGGGGTCATCACCGTCAGCATCGCTCTGCTCGCCCTGGTGCAGGTCGTGTTCTACCTCCTCCCCGTCCAGCTGCCGTTCCTGCTGGAAGAGACCTTCGGTCTCGGGCCCGCGGCGACCGGGGCGTTCATAGCGATCCCGCCCTTGGCCTATGCCGGCGCCTCGTTGACCTCCGGGCGGCTGTCGTCCGGGCGGCGTCGCGCAACCGTGGTCGCCGTCGCCTTCGGTGTCACCGGGACGGGGTACCTCGCCATCGGACTGGCTGGGAACCTGGGGGTCGTCGCTCCGGGGTTGCTGATCGGCGGGGCGGGGCTTGGGCTGATAGTGCCGAACCTGGTCGGTTGGGTCGCTCACGCCGCACCCGCCCGGCTCCGCGGACGGCTCATCGGCACGATGACGAGCGCGCTGTTCCTCGGCCAGTTCGCCTCACCGTTGGTGTGGAGCCCGGTCGTGGGGGCGGCGGGTCGCCAGCCCGCCCTGACGGCCGCCGGGCTCACCCTGCTGGGCCTGGGGATCTCGGCCCTGCTGCTCGACGCGTTGCGCCGCGTCTGGGAGCGTGCTGCAGGCAGCGGGTGATCCGGGGGCGCAACGCCGCGCCATCGGTCCTGGCGATCAGCGGCTGACCGACGACTCGTCGCTCGCTTCCTGGTCGACGTCGTAGTCCTGCAGCACCTCGGCCGGTTGTTCGGCGAAGCGAGCGAACGACACCTCCACCAGGGCCTGGTCGTCGGTGAACCCGCTCACGTCGGCGGTCACGGCTGCGGTCCCGTCGGTGACCGTGGTGACACCGGCGACATCGACCGCGTCCAAGAGTCCCAGATCGTCCCCTTCGACCACCTGCCAGGACAGGATCGCACCATCCGGCAGGTTCGTCGTCACCTCGATCTCGATGTCGTCGTCGGTCCAGGTGACATCGCTGAGCGACACCTCGGGAGGCTCCAACTCTGCGTCCACCTGGCAGGCGACGACCAGGAGCGCGGCGGTCAGGGCTACCAACGTCGTCCGCACGGTTCCATCCTCGGGCCGGCTCTTCGACCCTACCTGCGGCGCGGCTCGTCGCGCGTGGGCTGATCCGGCCGTACGTCCGGGGTCACCGGCGCGCGCAACGTTCGCCCGAGTGCCGAGCAGGGAGGCGCGGGGTGGCCGTGGCAGCGCCTCGCGCCTCCCGTGGGACCGTCTCGCTCAGTACAGGAACATCGGTTTGCCGGCGACCTGGCGGACCTTGGGCCGGTAGGCGTTGACGTCGTAGAGTGCGTCGACGTCGACGCGCCGCGCGCCGGAGCCGGTCACGGTGATGGGAACGTTGGTGTAGGTGCCGCTGCGCAGCGCCACCATGCGGCCCTTCTCGCCATCCACCGCCAGGTCGGCAGCCATGACGGCGAAGTTGGTCGCCACCATCAGATCCAGCGAGTCCGGGCGCCCGGACCGCATCAGGTAGCCGAGCTGCTGGACGATGATGTCCTCACCGGTCAGCTGCTTGATCATCTCTCCGGTGGTCTGACCGATCCCGCCGAGCTTGCGGTGGCCAAAGGCGTCCGCTTCGCCCGAGAGGTGGATGTCCCCGCCGGTGTAGGTGGCGCCTTCCGAGATGGTGACCATCGCGTAGTTGGAGGGGCTGCGACGCTTGTCCTCCATCAGCAGCGCGGCCAGCCGCTCGGGGTCGAAGGGGACCTCGGAGATGACGGCCCGGTCCACGGAGGCGAGGTAGGCGCTGATCAGCGAGGTCTCGCCGGAGTAGCGCCCGAACAGTTCCACGACGGCGATGCGCTCATGGGAGCCGGTCGAGGTCCGGAGCTGGTGGATGAACTCCACCGAGCGGGTCACGGCGGTCGAGAACCCGACGCAGTAGTCCGTTCCGTGGACATCGTTGTCCATCGTCTTCGGGATGGCGACGACCGGGAAGCCCTCCTCGTGCAAGCGCAGGGCATAGGACAGCGTGTCGTCTCCGCCGATCGGGATCATCGCATCGATGCCGAGGTGGTCGAGCACCCGCAGGGTGTGGGCGGTGAAGTCGTGGGGACCCTCACCGAGGGCCTGGTCGCGCAGGAAGGCCGGCACATCGTTGTCCCGCACGCGCTGCGGGTTGGTCCGGGAGGTGTGCAGGAAGGTGCCGCCGGTCCGATCGATCTTGCGTACGACCTCCTGGTTCAACGGCATCACCAGACGTTCGTTCGAGCCTTCGGGGTCGTCGAGGTCGTACTCGAGCAGTCCGGCCCAGCCGCGTCGCAGGCCGATGACGCTGTGGCCGTCATCGATGACGCGGTCGACGACGGCCTTGATGCAGGGGTTGAGCCCGGGGACGTCGCCGCCGCCGGTCAGGATGCCGATCCTCACGTGGGTTCCTCCATGGGGGGCGCTGACCCGTGACGCTAGCGGGCGGTGTGCCGTCCGGGCACCGAGATCTGCGCGCCTACGCTGCGTTCCTGGCCGGAGCTGTCGGTCGCGGCCGCGTGCGGGCGGCAGGTGCGGGCAGGATCGCCGAGGTCACCGGCACCGAGAGGAGGAGCGAGGTGGTGTCGGCGATGGAGGCGTTCGCGGGGACCGTCGGTGCGCTGGCGGTGTCGATCGGTGTCCTGGGTCTGCTGCTGGTGGTGACCGCGGCGATCCTCGGTGGGGTCGCGCAGTCGATCGTCGGTTTCGGTGCGGCGTTCGCGACCGTGCCGGCGCTGGCGCTCACCGCCCCGGAACTGCTGCCGGGGGCCATGCTGGTCGCAGCCCTGCCGCTGTCGGCGACGATGGCGATCGTGGGACGAGCCGAGCTCGATCGCTCCGCCGCCAACCGGTTGATGCTGGGGCGGGTCCCGGGGATCGTGATCGGCACCGCGATCGTGGTGGTGGTCGACGTGCGGTGGTTGACGGCGCTGGTGGCGGTGGTCCTGCTCGCTGCGGTCGCGGCGGCGGCAGGGGGGTGGCGGTTGGAGGTCACCCCGGGCCGGGAGGTCGCGGCCGGCGTGGTCTCCGGTGTCACCGGCGCCGCCACCGCGTTGGGTGGTCCGCCGATCGCCCTGCTCTACCGCGATCGTGATCCGGCGGTGGTGCGACCGACTCTCGGGTTGGTGTGGGCGGTCGGCATCGTGCTGACCCTGGTGGGCCTGGCCGCCGTGGGCTCGTTCACGCTCACCCAGGCGCTCGTGGGCGTGTTCCTGGCGGCCCTGCTGCTGGCCGGACTGCTCCTGAGTCGGCCGCTGCTGCGGATCCTGTCACCCCAGCGCGTCCGGACCGGCGTCCTGTGGTGGGCAGGACTGGGTGGCGTTGCGGCCTTGGTGCGGGTGATCGCGGGCTGACGTGCCCGACCACGCGCGAACGCCCCGGTGTCCGTCTCAGGACCTCCGGGGCGTCGCGTCGTGTTCCACAGCTCCTCTCGGGTGGTGGAACACCGGCTCCTCACCCTGACCGTGTCAGCTCCCTCGCGGGTGCCGGTCGATCTGGATGGTGACCACCCGGCGGACCGGGTGGCGGGCCTCACCCGAAGGCGGGACCCGGCCGTCGGTGGCCGCTGCACCGTGTCCGAGCACGGCGCCGGTTGCCACCTCGGTTCGGGACGTCTGATGCTCTCGCGAGCACCTGTCGTTCCTCACCGTTGCGAGCGAGGTGGTCCGCGGGGGACCTCCATCGTCGGCCGCCGCGCCGGGCGGGTCGCCACCCGGAGGTGGCCACATCGCTCGGGCCGCAGCCCCGCTCGTCCTCGCGGACGAGCGTCTCGCCGATGTCACCCGCTGCGTCGGGTGCCACCACCACCGCGGCGGTACAGCACCGCTGTGGCTCAACGGACGGCCTCACAGCCTTCCGCTCGGTGGCTCACCCCTCGCGGGGTTCGACCGATGTGTTGCCGTCACGTTCCGGGGTCCACGTCGGCGGGCCGGAGCCCTCCACCTCCACTCAGTTGCTCCTGTACGAAGCTCCTGGGTGTCCGGCCGGGGATCCGCAGTCCGTTCCCGACCGGCTCGAGCAAGCTACGCCGCGCGAACCGTCGTTGTCTAGAGGCAACCCGCAAGTCACAGGATGTCCACCGGTCGTCCCCAAGCTGTCCCCAGGACCTGGGTGGCTGGGCGCACACGCCGATGCGCAGAGCGCGCTCGCAGGGCCGTGGTTCGCACCCCCGGGTCGGTGGCCGCTCCATGATCCAGGGCGTCCGGGCAGTAGCATCACCAGCTCCCGAGCCCTGGGGAGATGGGTGCCCAACCCCTTCGACGACCTCACGATCGGTGGGGGTGCGCTGGCGGCCGCCGCGAACCCCTTCCGGCCCGGCATGGGTCGGATCCCACCGGACTTCGGAGGTCGTGAGGACGCGCTGCTGCGGGCACGCATCGTCGTGGAGCAGCTGGCGGCCGCGGTGGCGCCCGAGTTCGTGCTCTACCGCGGGGTGCGGGGGGTCGGCAAGACCGCGCTCCTGGCCTACGTGCGGCAGCGGGCCCGGGAGCTCGGTCTGGCCACGATCCACGTGGAGGCCGACCGCGACGACACCGAGCTCGCCCGGGCGACCTCCGTGCTGTTCCGGGGGTTGGAGGACGTGGCAGCGGCTGCCCCGGGGCTGAGCCTCGCCGGGCTGGCCACGGTGCGATCTGGTTCGCGTGGCCCCGAACTCGCCGGGCGAGCCGACGCCGAGCGCTTCGAGGGCCTGATCGGTGACCTCGCCGAGCTGGCCGGGCGCTCCTCGCGCGGGGTGCTGCTGACGATCGATGAGGTGCACGAGGCCGGCGACGTCCTGCTGGGACCGTTGCTGCGGGCGGCTCATGCCGCGGCCCAGGACGACCGCCCCTTCGGGGTCCTGCTGTCCGGGTTGCCGACGGCGGCCGAGAACCTGTTCGACGAGGGTCAGACCTACACCGAGCGGTTGGCTCGCGTCGACCTCGGGCTACTGGACCGGGCCGGCACCGCCGAGGCGATCCGTCGACCCTTCGACCGCGTCGCCGGCGCGTCGGTCGACGTCGCGGTCCTCGACGCGGTCCACGACGCCTCGGGCGGTTACCCCTGGTTCGTCCAGCTGTGGGGCGAGGCGCTGTGGGACCTCGCCACCGATCCCCTGCACATCGAGCTGCCCGTCGCCAGGGCCGCTGGCGCCCGGGTGCGGGTACGGGTCGACGACTTCTACGCGACCCGGTGGCGCCGGGTGCCGTCGGGGCGCGCCCAGTTGCTCGTCCAGGCCCTGGCGGAGCAGGGTGGGGAGGCGGCCATGGGCGACCTGCTCGAGGTGGTCGACATCACCCACCAGGCCGCTTCGCCCGCCCGCCGCTCGCTGCTGGATCTCGGCATCTGCTGGGCCCCCCAGCGGGGCCGCCTGGCCTTCAGCGTGCCGGGGTTCGAACGCTGGGTGCTCGCGACCCGGCCCGCGGAGGTGTGAGATCGCGGGGGGCCTCGGCGGGGGCGCGTCCTCCGGTGGCAGGCACCGCCGCCTAGCCTGGCGGTGATGGACGCCGTCGCGATGTCACGTTTCGAGCAGCTGGTCGGGCAGGCCATGGACGCCGTGCCTGATGAGCTGTGGGCGCAGTTCGACAACGTGGTCGTGCTGGTCGAGGACGCCCACGGCGAGGAGCCCGACCTGCTGGGCGTCTACGAGGGCATCCCCCTGACCGAGCGGGAGGACTACGGCGGGGCCACGCCCGACGTGATCAGGATCTTCCGTCTGCCGTTGTGCGCGGTCGCCGAGGACGAGGAGCACCTCGTCGAGGAGGTCTACGTCACCGTGGTCCACGAGTTCGCGCACCACCTCGGCATCGACGACGACCGTCTCCACCAGCTCGGCTGGGCCTGACGGTCCGTGCCCGCTGCACCTGTGGCGACACCACCACCCGACCACCGACCGATACCGAACCGGGAGGGGAGCATGGCACCGCAGCCGCCGCTGCGCACGATCGCCCTGGTGGCCCACGACGGCCAGAAGGCAGACCTGCTCGCGTGGGTCCGCCACAACCGGGAGGTCCTGGCCGGGCACCGTCTCGTCGCCACCGGCACCACCGGGCAGCTGCTCGCGGATGAACTCGGTCTCGAGGTGCTGCCTCTGGAGAGCGGCCCGCTGGGTGGCGACATGCAGCTCGGTGCCATGATCACCGAGGGGAGCGTGGACGCGCTGGTGTTCCTCTGGGATCCCCTGTCGGCCCAGCCCCACGAGCCGGACGTCCGCGCCCTGCTGCGGGTCGCGACGCTGTGGAACGTCCCCGTCGCCAGCAACCGGGCCACCGCTGACCTGCTGGTGACCTCCCCGCTGTTGACCGACCCCGCCTACGTCCGGCAGGTTCCGGACCACGCGGCCCACCGTGAGCGCCTGCTGTCGCAGAGGTGAGCGCCGGTCGGCAGCACCGCCAGACCCACCGTCCGTGACGACCCGGAGGAAACCGGTGACCAAGAGCCGCAGGTCCGCTGCCCGACGCCCCCACAGTCTCGGGGTGCTGACCAGCGGAGGCGATGCCGCGGGCATGAACGCTGCGGTCCGCGCCGTGGTGCGGACCGCGTTGCACGTCGGGGTCCAGCCCTACCTGATCCACGAGGGCTACGTGGGCATGGTCGAGGGGGGCGAGGCCATCGTGGAGGCCCAGAGCCACCACGTGGGCGGCATCCTGCACCGCGGAGGCACCGCGATCGGTACCGCCCGCTGCCCGGAGTTCCGGACCCGGGACGGACGGCGCGCCGCTGCCCGGAACCTGGTGACCCGGGACATCGACGCTCTGGTGGTGATCGGCGGCGATGGGTCGCTGACCGGGGCCAACCTGCTGTCCAGCGAGTGGCCGGAGCTGCTGGCGGAGCTGGTCGAGGCCGGCGAGCTCGAGCAGGAGCTCGCGGACGCGCACCCGCAGCTGCAGCTGGTCGGCATCGTCGGGTCGATCGACAACGACATGTTCGGCACCGACATGACCGTCGGGACCGACACCGCGCTGCACCGCATCACCGAGGCGATCGACGCGCTGCACTCCACCGCCTCGTCCCACCAACGGTCCTTCGTGATCGAGGTCATGGGGCGCAACTGCGGCTACCTCGCGCTGATGGCGGGGCTGGCCACGGGTGCCCAGTGGGTGTTCATCCCCGAGCGGCCACCCCAGACGGCCAGCTGGGAGGAGGCGCTCCGGCGCACCGTCGTGGACGGCCGCAAGGTCAAGCGTCGGCAGAACATCGTGATCGTCGCCGAGGGGGCCCGTGACCGCTACGGGGTCAGCATCACCTCGGAGCGGGTTCGCGACATCCTCGCCGAAGGCCTCGGCGAGGACACCCGCATCACGATCCTCGGGCACGTGCAGCGGGGTGGCTCGCCGAGCGCCTTCGACCGCAACCTCGGCACCCGGTGCGGGTACCGGGCCGTCCAGGAGCTGGCTGCCGGCAACGCGGCCGAGGAGGCCCAGCTCGTCGGCATCCGCGAGAACCGCATCGTGACCTCACCGTTGATGCAGGCGGTGGAGAAGACCCAGGCCGTGGCGGGCCTGCTCCAGGAGAAGCGTTTCGATGAGGCGATGGAGCTGCGCGGCTCGGGGTTCGTCGAGGCCTACGAGACGATGCGGACCCTGGTGCGGGCAAGGCCCCGGGAGGCCGACGCCGACCAGCCGGCCAAGCGGATCGCCATCGTCCACGGTGGTGGGCTCGCGCCCGGGATGAACACCGCGGTCCGAGCCGCCGTCCGCACGATCATGGATCGCGGGCACACCGTGCTCGGGATCCACGGCGGTCTCCCCGGGCTGCGCGATGGGCACGTGGAGGAGCTCGGCTGGATGTCGGTCAGCGGCTGGACCTCCCACGGCGGTGCGGAGCTCGGCACCAAGCGCTACACCCCGCCCTCGCAGGACCTCCCGACGATCGCCGCGCAGATCGTCGAGCATGGGCTCGACGGGATCCTGATGTTCGGCAGCTTCGACGGCTACAACGCGGCGTACACCCTCCTCGAGGCCCGCGGCGAGCACCCCGACCTCGGCATCCCGATCGTGTGCCTGCCGGTCACGATCTCCAACGACGTGCCGGGAACCGGGCTGACGATCGGGGCGGACACCGCACTGAACGCCATCGTCGAGGACGTGGACAAGATCAAGCAGTCGGCCGTGGCCTCGACCCGGGTGTTCGTGGTCGAGGTGATGGGCAAGGGGTCGGGTTACCTGGCGCTCTCGAGCGGGCTGGCCACCGGGGCGGAGTTCGTCTACACCCCGGAGGAGGGCATCACGCTCGACCGGCTGAAGCACGATGTGGAGGCGCTCAACGACCGCTTCCGCCAGGGACAGCGTCTCGGTGTGATCATCCGCGGTGAGGGTGCCGATCCGGTGTACACCACCCCGTTCCTGTGGGCGTTGTTCGAGAAGGAGGGTGGGGGCCTGTTCGACGTCCGGCAGTCGATCCTCGGTCACGTCCAGCAGGGTGGTGACCCCAGTCCCTTCGACCGGACCCAGGCGACCCGGCTGGCCGTACGGTGCGTGGATCACCTGCTCGGCCAGTTCGAGCAGGAGCACCCGGAGAGCGCGATGTGCGGCCTGGTGGGTGGCAAGGTGACCTTCACCCCGCTGTCGCGCTTCCGGGAGCTGCTCGATCCCGATGGCGCACGGCGTCCCGCCGAGCAGGTCTGGTTCGGCAGCATCCGGCCGATCGCGGACGTGATGTCCGGCATCCCAGTGGCCGAGCGGTGACGGCGACCCGGCCCTCGCCGGTCCGGGGTGCGTGCCGGATCATCACCTCCTGCCGGTCCCTGACCTACGGTGGCTGCCGCCGCTCCGCAGCAGGTGCGGGACGGCGCCTCCGATCCGGCACCGACGTGGTGGACCGGCAGCGATAGGCGAGGGGGACCGGATGCGGTGGACACGGTGGATCGACCCGCCGACCCGCCGAGGCTCGGTGTGCCTGGGGGCAGTGGCGCTGGTCCTGGCCGGCTGCGGCGGCGCCGACCCCGACGCCGTGGAGCTCGACCCACCCGAGGTGGAGGATGTCGAGGAGGAGCCAGAACCCGAGGAGCCAGACCCCGAGGAGCCGGAACCCCCGGAGCCGGACCCCGAGGAGCCGGACCCCGAGGAGCCGGACCCCGAGGCGTCGGACGCGCCGGGTGACGAGGACGGTGCCGACGACGACCTGACCGGTGACGGTGACGATCCGGGTGAGGGATCCACCGACGACCCCGACGAGGACGCCGCGGCGCTGCGCTGCGACCTCGCGGCGACGGACGGGAGCACCACCCTGGCCGACGAGGCCTACGAACGCGCCGTCCTCGAGACCAACTTCGAGCTCGAGCTGCTCGCGATGGAGCTCTCCGCTGACCTCGACGAGCTGCTGTCGGGCGTCAGCGACGGTCCGACCCTCGAGGCCCAGCTGCTCGACCATCAGCAGCGCTACGTGGAGATCACCTCTGCGGTGGAGGAGCTGGGGCCACCCGATGGCGCCGATCAGTGGCACGAACGGGCCATGGGTAGCTTCGATGCCGTCTGTCACGCGATCGCGGACGGACTGGCCGGCAGCGCGGAGGGTGACGAGGACCGCTTCGACACCTTCGTCGAGGCGCTGACGGGGTTCCCCAGCGTGCTGAACCAGCTCCATGCGAACGCAGCCTGCGGCCCCTTCGAGGCCTGCTGAGCGACCACCGGGTCACCTCACCCGCGGCCCAGTGGGCTCCGCCGTTCCCTGCGCCGTGACCGTCCGTCCGCGGCACCGGTCCAAGGGGAGGTGGCGGACCGGGGTGGACGCGAGCGGTGCGGTCTGCTCCCGTGGAGGCCCAGCCGAGCACACACCGAGGAGGCCACGGTGCAGACCTCGATCACGGTCGGGCAGGCGTCGCTGGAGCTGGTCCAAGGCGACATCACCGCCCAGCCCGACCTCGACGCGATCGTCAACGCGGCCAACGCGCAGCTGACCACCGGCGGCGGTGTCGCCGGCGCCATCCACGGGGCCGCAGGCCCCCAGCTGGCCCGTGCGGGTCGTGCACTCGCGCCGATCGCGCCCGGTGAGGTGGTGGTCACCGACGCTTTCAACCTGCCGAACCGACGGGTCCTGCACGCGCTCGGACCCGTGTACGGCCGCGACGAGCCCCCGGATGAGCTGCTGGCCAGCTGCTACCGCCAGGCGCTAGAGCTGGCCGCCGAGGAGGGGCTCACCAGCGTCGGCTTCCCGGCGATCTCGACCGGGGCCTTCGGGTTCCCGCTCCGGTCCGCCGCCGAGGTGGCGCTGCGCACGGTGACGGACGCGCTCCGCCAGCCCTCGTCGGTCCGGCTCGTCCGGTTCGTGCTGTTCTCCGCCGACGACCTGCGGGTCCACGCCGAGGTGCTCGCGGACCTGCAGACCTGACCCCGGCCGTGCCGCACCGTCGACCCGGTCGCGATCCGCGCCGGTCGCCATGAGGCGCTTCACCCCTGGTCGCCGCGCTGGTCCGATGGCGACAACCAGGTCCGCGCCGCGGCGACCAGGGCCCGGACGCCCACGGTGAGGGTCGGCTCGATGACGGGTGCGAAGTGGGGCGAGTGGTTCGACGGGAGCTCGTCCACACGGGCGGCCACGGCCGCAGGGTCGTCGAGGCGCTCGAACAGCGCCGGGTCGGCGCCGCCGAGGAGCCAGTACACGCAGGGCGCGTCGACGGCGCGGGCGAGCAGTCCCACGTCCTCGCTGCCGGTGACGGGTCCGGGGGCCACCACGGCGGCGGCGACGGATGCCAGTGCCGGCCGGGTGCGCTCGACGGCGTCGGGGTCGTTGTGCACCGCGGGGAAGGAGTGCACCACCTCGATGTCGGGCGGTCGAGGTG
>PWWI01000093.1 GCA_003561535.1 Nitriliruptoraceae bacterium | reverse complement strand
GAGCCGCAGGCCACCGAGCCCGAGCCGGAACCCGAGCCCGAGTCGACGGCTGAGACCAGCGAGCCCGACGACACGGAGCCCGCACCCGCTGACGACGCCGACACCGGGGAGATGGAACCCATCACGGTCGACACCGGCCCGGCAGCCGAGGCGGCACCGGAGCCAGCCGACCAGCACCCTGCGCCGGTCGAGGACGAACCGGAGCCGCGCACGCCGCGGCGTCGGTCGCGACGGGTCCAGCGTCCCTCCGAGCAGCAGCGATCCTCACAGGGGCGGCGAACACGGACGCGGGAGACGGATACCGAGGCACCTGAGGTGGCTGCGACCAACGTCAGCCCACTGCAACGCTCCTCCGAGCGGCGCACGGCAGCCAGGGCCGCCGACGGCGACGAGGACCTGCTGTTCCGCGACCGCCAGTAGTCGCCACCTCGACGTCAGACCCTCATGGGGCGCGGAGACACCCGTGGCAGGCGCCCGACTTCGGTCAGTCGCGTGCGCGCATCCGCACGGTCAGCGTCGCGTCGGCGCTGACGGTGCCCGTGAGGCGTGCCGTGCCGTCGTCGACGCGGGCGTCCATCGGTTCGCCGTCGCCGAGTACGCCCAGGCCACGTCCGTCCCCGCCCCCGGTGACCTGGACCTCGACGACGGCCCACCCTTCCGGGGGTGTTACCGACACGTCCAGCCGGGTCGGGATCGCCTTGGCCTGCTCCCACCACTCCAGCTCGTAGACCAGCTGGTCACCTTCGAGTCGAGCCGCGGCGACGCCGTCCACCTCGAGCTCGAACCCGCTGCGACTGCGTGACGGCGTCTCGAGGAACCGGTCGAAGACGCGGAAGCCCCGGAGCTCGCTGGAGCGCAGCGCAACCCGGCCGTCGTCGGCCCGCACGTCGAGGAGCGCGGTGTCGCCGGGGGTCCACACCGTGAACCAGGTGCGGTTCTCACCCGGCGGTCCCTCGAAGCACTGGTTGCGCTGCTCGTCGACCAGACAGTTGCCGATGATGTACAGGTCCATGCCACTGGACGGCAGCGGGTTCTCCAGCTCCGTGCGGAGGAGCGCGGTGCGCTCGACCGTGATGCCCTCATCGTTTCGGCGGGCATCGTCGAGCGCCAGGTCGAGGCGGACGTGGTGACCGACGTGGACGTCCTGCTTCCCGCCGACCGCATTGTTGGCGGTGACCGCGAACAGGTCGGCTGAGCCTGCGCCGTTGAGGGCGCCCGCAACGTCGATGGCAAGGAAGGCGTCCTGCTCCTCACCGGCCCGGCTGAACAGCTGCAGGTGGCGACCCCTGCTGGTGTCGACCAGGGACTGGGCGACCCGGACCGAGTCCCACCCGCCGGCGAACACGGCCTCGAAGGCGGCGTCGCCGAGATGCTCGAGCAGTGCCTTGCGCTCCGCGCTGCGGCGATCGCCCAGCTGCTCGTAGAGGTCGATCGTGAGCAGCCGGGTCAGCTCCTCACCCGGCACGGTCGGTGGCAGCTGGGTGTCCACGCGGTACTCGTCGGGGATCTCCAACTCGACCCCGGCGGCCGACAGGATGTCCCCGAGCGCGACCTGATCGAGCAGCACCATCCCGTCCAGCGCGCGGCCGGTGCGGATCTCGAACAGCTCCAGCGCCACCGGTGCGGTCACGGTGAGGTCCGGATCGACGTTGATGTTGGAGAAGTTGCCCGCAGCCGCGACATGGTCGTACTGGGCCGCGAAAGCCTCGTCGACCCTCGCACCGTCAGTCGCGTCGCCGCCGAGCGTGCCGATGCGTTGTGTCACCGACCCGCCGTCGGCATCGTCCTCCTCGTCCTCCAGCCCCTCGTAGGCTTCCGAGGCGCCGAGCTCGAACCGACCGTCATCGACGGTGAGGACCGCGAAGTAGCCGATGAGCCCGCCGGTACCGCGCAGCTCTGCTGGGGTCTGGACGCCGAGGAAGTAGTCCCGGGGCCCGTCCGCTCCGAGGAAGCCGGGCAGGGCCATGAGCAGCTCCCGGCCTCGCTCGAGGGTCACGAGGGTCTCGTCCGCGAGCTCGAGCGTCTGACGTCGACCGTCCAGCACCTGCTCAGGGGCCCACGCCGGATCGATCCCCCGTAGCTCGTCACGCGCGGCTGCCAGACGCTCCAGCGGGAGTCCAGCCAGAAGGTCACCTGCGGCCGTCAGGGGCTCGAGGTCGACGCGGTTGTCCACCACCTCGATGTTCAACCCGTCGCCGAGCAGCTCACCGCCGTCGTCGACCACCCCGCGGGCCACGTCCACAGCAGCGCTGGCGGTCAGGACGACGGCGCGGGTGACCTCGGCGCTGTCACCGAGCACCGGGACCGCCTCGGCGAGGCGCCACAACGGGGTGAGGGTGCGAACGCGCGCGTCCGCGAGCTCCGCCTCCGCGCGTCGAAGCGACGCCGACGCCTGGTCGAGGTCGAGCCCACCGGCCGCGGCTCGGATGGTGACCAGCTCGCTCTGGGACACCAGCAGCGAGCGCCGTACCGCCTGAGCGTCGCGCGCCAGCAGCACAGCAGCGAGCAGCGCGAGGAGCACCAGGCCGGCCACGACCGGAACCCACAGCCACCTCAGCCGTGTCCGGCGGCGGCGCTTGCGGCGCACGCGCACGCGGACACGCTCCGGCGCGGCGTCGCCGGGGGCCTGCGGTGTGCTCACGTCCTGCCCGGCCAGTCCCGTCCCCCACGCGCGGTCAGCGCCGGAGGGTAGCGACGCGGCGCCGGACGATCGGCGACCTCAGACGCCGCTGGAGACGTCCTCGCGGTCGCGGTCACGACCGCCGCGGCGGCGCACGGCGACCACGCCGACCCCAAGGAGCAGGGCTCCGATGCCGCCGAGGAGCAGCGTGTCCGCTCCGGTCCTGGGCAGCGGCCGGCGCGGGGGGACGGGGTCACCACGGTCGACCGGCGGCTCGGCGATGCCGGCGACCCGGAAGGTGTCGGAGACCGACAGCACCTCGACCTCGCCGTCCTCGTCGAAGCAGGCGGCGGTCACCACGACGATCTGGCCGACGGCCTCGCGGGGCAGCGTGATGTCGAACTCCACCGACCGGTCGTCGCCGGTGATGACCTGACCGAGGTCGATGGTCGGGTTGATCCGGGCGCTGATGTTGCACCTCTGGCCGGGCAGGGAACCGAACATCGTGCAGACACGTTCGAGCCCCGGCGGCACCACGCCACCTGGTGTTGCCGACGGCGCGCACACGAGCCCCGGGGGCGGCCCGGGCGGGTAGAACTGCGCCGCTGCCGGCAGCACCGACATCAGCAGCATCCCTGTGGCAGCGAGTGCCACGACCAACAGCGTCCGGATCCTGCGGCTCACGGTGACCATGTGTGCCCTCTTCCGTCCCCCCGACAGCTCCGTGCCACCGCGTGCCGGTCGGCTCGGAGCTCCAAGACGCCGCATACCATAGCGGTCCGGAGCCTCGCGGTCACGGAGCGCGACCGTCCGATGCGACCCCACGGGGCCTCCGCGGGTGCTCGTCGGGATGAGGGAGAGCCGG
>PWWI01000080.1 GCA_003561535.1 Nitriliruptoraceae bacterium | reverse complement strand
TGTGCTGCGAGGCACCGGACTGGGACTCCCAGTGGAACCGGTCACGTGAGATGACGTAGTCGCGGTACATCGTGGTCGGGGTGTAGTGCTCCTCGGACTTGTTGAGCGTCACGAGCAGCAGATCGGAGTTGGTGGTCTCGTCGTACCGGGCACCGGTGATCCAGCCGGCGCCCTTGAGTCCGAAGGCCTCGGCGATCTCGTTGCGGGTGTAGGTCGCATGGACCTGGAGCGGGACCTCGGGAAGGTCGCTGAGCACGGTGGGAAGATGAGGTGCGCGGTCCTCGAGGAGCGCGGCGAGCTCACCGAGCTCGGAGCGCACCGCCGGGTGCTGCCGGAGGAGGGAACGCGCCTCTTCCAGGTCCTCGAGGACCTCCTTCTCGCCGAACAGCGCCGCGAGCAGCATCGTTGCAAGCCGTTGCTGACGGGCATCGAGGTGGCTGACATCCACCTCGTCGGACGCCAACCTGCCGAGCAGGGTCAGCCGTTCCGGGTCATCCAGGTGGGTGAGCGCCCCCATGCGCTTGGCCAACTGCTGCTCCTGCGGTCCGGCGGGAGGCAGCGCGACGCCGGCCTGTCGTTGCAGCGAGGTCCACCCACCAACCGACGGCTTGTAGAGGTCCTCCAGCTCGACACCGGCCTCGTCGAGGAAGGTGACGAGGTCCACCGTGCCGAGCTGGACCCTCAGCTGCTGCAACTCGGCGACCAGGCTGCGAGTCGTGATGCGGAGCTGCCGTCGGACGCTGTCGAGCACGACCTTCTCGACCTGGCGGTCCAGCGCGATGTGGCAGCCCGCCGGCAGGTACGGGAAGCCATCGTCGATGTCCCGTTCGAGCTGCCGCCGGCTCCGGCCGGTCAGGGCGCGGAACCTGAGGTCGAACCGGAACTCGCGGTGCTGGTTGCCGACGAAGTCCAGCACGGTCAGACACGCCTTGTCGCGGGACTTCCGCAGCCCACGACCGAGCTGCTGGAGGAACACGGTGGCTGACTCGGTGGGGCGCAGGAACAACACCGTGTCGATCTCGGGGACGTCCACGCCTTCGTTGAACAGGTCCACGGTGAACAGCACCTGGACCTCGCCAGCCTTCAGCCGGAGCAGCGCGTTCTCGCGCTCGGCCGCGCCGGTCTCGCCGGTGATCGCAGCGGAGGCGATGCCTGCCTCACGGAAGCGACGAGCCATGTAGTCGGCATGCTCGACCGACACGCAGAACCCGAGCGCGCGCATCTCGTTTGGCTCGGCGACGAGATCGCGGACAGTCCGCAGGACCTTGGCGAACCGTGCGTCGTCGCCGGTGAAGACGTTGGACAGCTCGGCGGTGGCGTCCCCGCCGCGCCTCCAGGTCACCTGCGAGAGGTCGGTGTCGTCGGCGATCCCGAAGTACTGGAACGGGCTCAGCAGGCGCTGGTCGAGGGCGTCCCACAGCCGCATCTCGAACGCGAACCGCCCGTCGAACCAGCGCTTGATGTCCAGTCCATCGGTGCGCTCCGGCGTCGCGGTCATGCCGACCAGCACCCGCGGCTGAAGATGGTCCAGGAGCCTCCGGTAGGTGGCGGCCTCGGCATGGTGGAACTCATCGACGATGACCACGTCGAACCGATCGGCGTCGAGCTGCTCCACGCCTGCGGAGGTGAGCGACTGGATCGAGGCGAACACGTTGCGCCACTCGGCTGGCCGCTCCCCGCCGACGAGCAGCTCACCGAAGGACCCGTCCTGCAGGACCTCCCGGAAGGTGCGCAGGCTTTGCTCGAGCAGCTCCTTACGGTGGGCAACGAACAGCAACGACGGACGGTCGGGCAGCTTGTCATGCAGGTCCGACATCCGCCGGTAGTCAAGAGCCGCGACCACGGTCTTGCCCGTCCCGGTCGGTGCTACGACCAGGTTGCGCCAGCGGTCGTGGCGGCGTCGCTCGACCTCCAGCGCCTCGAGGATCTCCCGCTGGTACGGCCACGCTCGGACCTCGAGCCCTGAGGTGATCGTCAACCTGCCGTCGTAGCTCCCGCTCCGCTCGGCCGCGATGGCGGCATCGAAGCGGGCATCGTCACCGTCGCCGTAGGGCTCGAACTCCGGATCGGACCAGTAGGTCTCGAAGGTCGCGGCGACCTTCTCGATCACCGTCGGTGCGTGCGCCTCGGCCAACCGAACGTTCCACTCCAGACCGTCGAGGAGCGCCGAGCGGGACAGGTTGGAGGACCCGATGAACGCGGTGGAGTAGCCGCTGTCGCGGTGGAGCAGCCAGGCCTTCGCGTGCAGCCGGGTCGAGCGGGTGTCGTAGGAGACCTTCACCTCGGCGCCAAGCGAGCGGAGCTCATCTAGTGCCCGCCGTTCGGTCGAGCCGAGGTAGGTGGTGGTGATGACCCGAAGCGGCACACCCCGTTCGGCCAGCCGGCGCAGCGGAGCGAGCAGGATGCGGATCCCCGCGAAGCGGATGAACGCGACGATCAGGTCGACCCGATCGGCGGTCTCCAGCTCCCGGACCAGCGCCTCGCCGAGCCGGGGCTCCTCCCGAGCGTTGACCAGCAGATCCGAATCCGACAGCGGGATCAGCGGCCGCGGTGGCCGGGCCTCCCCCGGCAGCAGCTGCGGGCCAAGCCACGTCAGGAGCGAGGCGGGCTCGTCCAAGAGCAGAGACCGGTCCGCAGAGACGTCAGCGGCGTCCAGGTGCTCGAGGATCTGCTGGATCAACGCGACCTGCTCGTCGAGGTCACCCGTGCGGCGAAGCGTCTCGCGCAGCCGCTCCGCGACGTGGGATGCCAGCCGGTCGGGAGCCTCTGCCGCCAGCAGCGCACGCTCTTCCGCCGTCTCCCCCACCAGTCCTTGCAGCACCAGGCGCGTCGCACGGTCGACAAGGCGCTCGTACACGCCCGGGACGAGTTCGCGTTCCCCCACCGACACCCCTGACCCAACGTGACCGGGTTGCCGACCCTAGGGAGAGAGGCCCTGGCGATCCACCACCTGCACCGACGATGAGCCCGGTTCGCGCTTGAGTTCGTTTCGATCAAGCCACGCAGGTTACGCGTGGCCGTTGAAGCGAGGAGGCTCCGTTGGCCCGGTGGTCTACGGCGTGACGGCTTCTTGGTTGCTTCTGGCTACAGGAAGTCCGCCGAGGGCTGGCTCGTCCAGCTTTCTGTAGTGCCCGGTGCCGACTTCATCTTGTGCATCACAGCCGTTAGAGCCGCACCGTCGCGGGCACTCGGGCGCCCCTGGGCCCAGGGGTCGACGGGATCGCCTCCAAGAGCCGTCGATTCCCGGCGGTCACTGCCGAGGCCACCGCCTGCGACGCCTGACGACCTACCGACGGCAACCGCAGCGCTCAACTGGGCTGTGCGAGCGGGCTGCTGTAGGCAGCCACGGTCGGCGAGTTCTAGCGCCAGGTTCGAAGCGCACTGAGGGCTCGTTACGGGTGGGTCCTCGTCGACACAGAGGAGCCCCGATTCACCCATAGTTGAGGTTTGTGCTGACAGCGGCCTCCGCTGTCAGCACCCGCCCGGATGCCGCCTGATGCGAGGC
>PWWI01000025.1 GCA_003561535.1 Nitriliruptoraceae bacterium | reverse complement strand
TGACGGCAACGGGCGGACCGGACGAACCCTGATCCACGTCGTGCTCCGTCGGCGCGGACTCGCCGAGGTGTTCGTCCCACCCATCAGCGTGGTGTTCGCGCGGGGTCGTGACCGCTACATCGATGGACTGACCGCCTACCGCGAGGGCGAGGTCGACCGATGGGTCGAGACGTTCGCGACTGCTGCCATCCAGGCGACCGACCTCGCGGCCTCCTACCTCGACGAGGTGGCACAGCTAATTGAACGGTGGCGAGCCATGCTGCGAGCCACCACCAACCCTCGTGCGGACGCGGCAGCATGGGCCATCATCGACGTGCTCCCCGCCCAACCAGTCGTCAGCTCAGCCATCGCCGGTGCCGTGACCGGCAGAGCCAAGGCCCCGATCCACAACGCGCTTGAGCAGCTCGCTGATGCTGGCGTCCTCGTGCCGATCGCTGGGGGCCGGCGCAATCGCTCATGGGAGGCCGCCGGCCTGCTGGACCTGATCGCTGACCTCGAAGCCGGTGAGCTACCTACGTGAGTCCCGGCACATACGACCGTGACTTCGCGCGGAAGGGCTCAGCCGCTGGTGCGCCCACAGTCCGACGCGATAGGAGCCGCCGTCTCGGGAGGTAGGGCGGGTGTGGCGGCGGCTGTGGATCTGGAGCCGGCGAGTCGCGATCGAGGGGTACGATCTCTGCATGACCGATCACGCGCAGACCCTGCTTCGCGAGGCCCTCTCGCTCTCCGAGGAGGAGCGCGCAGACCTGATCGCCGAGCTCTTGGTCAGCCTTGAGGGCCCTGTGGAGGATGACGAACTGGCCGTCGATCGGGCGTGGGCGGAAGCGCTGGAGCGACGGGCACAACGGGTCCTGGCCGGTGAGACGTCGGGCGAGGACTGGTCTGTGGTCCGTGAGCGTGTCGGCCGCGCGCTGACCGACGGGTGATCCGAAGGGTCCTCTTCGAACCGGAGGCGTCGGCTGAGCTCGAGGAAGCCGCACTCTGGTACGAGGCGCAGCGGTCGGGTCTGGGGCTGGCGTTCCTCGCAGCGGTGGACCGGGCCGTCGAGCACCTTGCGGCGTGGCCCGATGCTGGGGTCGCTGTTCCCGGCGTGCCGGTCAGCCTGTCGGTCCGCCAGCTCCCTGTCTCCAGCTTCCCCTACCGGATCGCATACGTGGTCGCCTCCCAGGAGCTGCGGGTACTCGCGGTTGCGCACGTCCGTCGACGCCCTGGCTACTGGCGATCGCGCACGGAGCCGTGATGATGTGCGGTACGGCCGTTGGCCTGCGCCGCGCATAACGACGCGGTCATCATCTGATCCCAGTGCGGTCCTTCGGGCCAAGGGCCGCATCGTGGGTGGGTTGCTAGTAGGGCGCGCGTGTGGCGAACGGGTGTTGGTGGCGGCTGCTGCGATGGCGTCGGGACGGCGAGGTCCTGGTTGGCCTGCCATCGAGGTCACTGCCTGGGCGTGAGGACCTGGTTGAGGTGGCGGGCGAGCGGCCACGCTCCTTCTGAGGTGTTCGCGATCACTGTGTGGGTCGTGTCGGTCGCGGGGTCGTGCACGCTGCGGAACGAGATGCCGGGGTCGTAGCCCTCCAGGACCGCCCGGTCGCCCTCGAGCCAGAACCCCAGTCCGTAGGCCATCGCCTGGGAGGGAACATCGCTACGGGGTCGCAGCATCTCGGTGACCCAGCGGGCAGTGACGATCCGACCGTTGAACACCGCCTGCCACAGGACATGGACGTCGTCCAGCGTGGAGTAGGCACCGCCATCGCCGCTCCCGCACACCGGCAGGTGCAGCACGTTGGTCCGCAGCCCGTCGAGGTCCAGGTAGCCCTGGGCCGTCCCACCGGGCAGTTCGTCGGTACGAAGGAACGCCGTTGCCGTCATCCCAGCGGGAACGCAGACCAGCTCCTGCACCAGGTCGGGGAAGGAGATGCCGGTGAGGCGTTCCGCGATGAGCGCGAGCACGACGTAGCCGCTGTTGCAGTAGGCGAACCGTTCGCCTGCTGTGAATGTCGCCGGGTGACCGTCGAGGACCCGCAGGTAGTTCTCGGTCGTGGCCAGTTCGTGCACGGGAACCGGCAGCACGTGGTCGGTGACCTGCCAGCCTCCGTCTTCATCGAGGTAGTCGCCGATCCCCGACCGGTGTGCCAATAGCTGCTCGATCGTCACGTCATCACCGACCAAGGGCAGATCGTCACCGAGCACCGACCGAACGATCGAGCCGAGCTCGAGCTGTCCCTGCTCGATCAGCCTCACCACCACGAGCGCCGTCAGACCCTTGGTCGCACTCGCGATCGCGAACCGGGTCGAGGTCGTGTTCGCCACCCTGCAGGCCCGGCACGCCAGCCCGAACGCTGTGTCCAGCCTGACCTCGCCGGCCTCCTCGACACGCACGACACCGCAGAAGTCGGTCTGCAAGGCGATCCGGTCAACGGAGCGTTCGAGCGATCGCATGCACGGACGATGGTCGTCGTGCGGTCTCCATCTGTCCTCGGGGGTTGCTTGGCCGCACACCCCTCCCCCCGTCCGCGCGGCGTCCAGCCGCGGCTGTTCTTGACCACGCTCCTGCGCGCCAAGGTCCGCGCTGCGGTTGTTGGGCCAAGAGCCGCTCTGGTCGGCGTAGCGGGGTCAGGGCCGTTCGCGAAGGGCACGAGCGATGAGCAGTTCGCCGAGGTCACGTCGGCCGTCCAGCACCGTGAGGAGGACGACCTCGCCTCCGCGGACGGCGAACATCAACCGATACGGGCCCACGAGCAGCTCACGGTAGCCATCGATCCCTTCAGCCTCGAGTTCAGGGACGACACGGCATCGAAGGGGCATGGTCTGCAGCCCAGCGACACCGTGCGTGATCTGTCCATAAAGATGCTCGGCCGCCTCTGTCCCGTCACGATCTGCCACGTAGTCGATGATGCTCAGAAGATCATCGACGGCGGTCTGGGTCCAACGAACGGTGAAGCGGTCGCTCACGACGCTCCGCGCCGCTCGGCCAAGCGCGCGGCGACGCGTTCATCTACCGACGCTTGGTCGTGCATGCGACCCGTCCGGTGGTCCTGCTCCCCCTGCACGATCAACTTCAGCAGGTGCAGTGCCCGCTGCTGACGTTGATAGGAGTGAACATCTTGCAGCACCGCGGTCGGCTTGCCGTTCTGGGTGATCACGATCGGGCTGTGCCGGTCCGTTGCTCGCGCGATGAGTTCGGCGGCGCTGCGCTTCAGAGCTGTCACGGGTTCAACGTCGTTCGAGAGGTCCATGGCACCGATCGTAGCACCGAATCCGGTCCCTTAGTCAGGTGGTTTCTGAGCCGATGAGCGGCCGACCGGAGCGCGGTCCTCGCGGCGAAGGACCGCCATCGGCGTAGCGCCTGGACAGGGCGACGGACCGGTCAGCAACGCCCGTGTCTTCTAACCGCGCGACATCTGTGATGTCGATCGCCGACTGATCGACGGTCTTACGCGCATGACCGCTTCGCCGGCAGGCCCATACGGGCGGTCCAACGAGTGGGAGGTTGACAGGTTCAGCTAC
>PWWI01000113.1 GCA_003561535.1 Nitriliruptoraceae bacterium | reverse complement strand
GAGGGTCGCAGCCGCCTCGACCTGCGGGAACGTCGCACCGTGCTGTTCATCGACGAGATCCACCGCTTCAACAAGGGGCAGCAGGACGCGCTGCTGCCCGGCGTCGAGTCCGGCTGGGTGATCCTGATCGGCGCCACGACCGAGAACCCCTTCTTCGAGCTCAACGCCCCCCTGCTGTCCCGCTGCCAGCTCGTCCGCCTCGAGCCCCTCGACGCCGACGACGTGGCCACGCTGTTGGCCCGCGCCTGCACGGACCCGGTGCGCGGCTTCGGCGGCCGGATCATCCTGACCGACGAGGCCCGTGACCACCTCGTCGCGGTCGGCGACGGTGATGCCCGCGCATCGCTCAGCGCCCTGGAGGTCGCTGCCGCCGCCGCCGGGGTGACCGGACCGCTCGCCGACGACCCCGACACCGAGGTGGTCCGACTCGACCTCGCCGCGGTCGCCGACGCGATGCGGCGGTTCCGGTACGACAAGGCGGCCGACGGGCACTACGACCAGGTCTCGGCCTTCATCAAGTCCCTGCGCGGGTCCGATCCGGATGCCGCCACCTACTGGCTGCTGCGCATGCTCGAGTCGGGCGAGGCCCCCCGCTTCCTCGCGCGCCGCATGGTGATCTTCGCTTCCGAGGACGTCGGCCTCGCCGACCGGCAGGCCCTGCCGCTGGCGGTGGCCGCCTTCGATGCGCTGGACAAGGTCGGTTTGCCCGAGGCCCGCTACGCCCTGCTCCACGCCGCGCTGGCCCTGGCCGTGGCACCGAAGTCCAACAGCGTGGCCCGGGCGCTGTCGGCGGGGGACGACCTCGTGCGTCGGACGGGCAACGCCGAGGTACCCGCCCACCTGCGCGACGCTCACTACCGGGGTGCCAGACAGCTCGGGCACGGCGCCGGGTACGACTATCCTCACGACGACCCGAGCGGGTTCGCCGCCGGACAGCGCTACCTGCCGGAAGCGTTGGCCGGCAAGGTGCTGTACGAACCGAGCCGGCACGGCCACGAGGGACCGGTCGCTGAACGCCTCGCCGGCCTGCGGGAGCAGGCCCGTCGAGCAGGCCGGGACCGGCGGCCATCCAGCGCGACCGACCCCACCACCTCGGGAACCACGACCACCGACACCGACCGTCCGGAGCGCACGTGACCGTCAGGGACTGGGCCATCGTCTTCGCCGTCGTCTTCTGGGGGGTCCTGGTCATCATGGCTTCCTACGCGCTGATCAAGGTCGTCGGGCTCCTCGAGGAAGCGACGCGCGACCTGCGGGAGACCACCGACCGGCTGCTGCCGACCCTCGAGCACGTCACGGAGACCGCTTCCGGGGTGAACGTGGAGCTGGCCCGCGTCGACACGATCGTCGCGGGCGTGCAGTCGGTCACCTCGACCACCGATCAGCTCGTCGGGGTCCTCCATGCCGCGGTCTCCAACCCCCTGATCAAGGTGGCAGCCTTCGGAGCCGGGGCAGCCCACGCGCGCCGCAAGATGGCCCGGTAGCGCACCCGGTGTCCCGGCGTGGTCCACTGGCGCAGCACCGCGGTCGCTGGCCGTCGGTCGGACCCACCCTCCTCACCCCACACAGGATCCTGACGTGAAGCGCGCGTTCACCCTGGCACTCGGCCTCGGCGCCGGTGTCGTCGTCGGTATCTACCTCATGCGGCGGCTCGACGACGCCCAGCGGGCCGTCCAGCCGAGCAACCTGGCCGGCAACGCCGGCCGGGCCGCCGCCGGCTTCACCGCACGGCTGCAGGATGCCGTCGCCGAGGGACGCTTGGCCGCCGCCGAGCGGGAGGCGGAGCTGCGCCGGCAGTTCGACGTGCCGAGCCTGCGGAACAGCCTCGGCGACTGATGCGCATCGCCGGTGCCGGTGGGCTGGTGGCGGCCAGCGACCACCACCTCGACGACCCTCCCCGCCGCCGCCCCGACGTCCCCGTGACCACCACCTCGGCCAGGGTGGACGGCACCCTCAGTGAGCAGCACAAGGACCCGAAGTGGACTCCCTGACCATCCGAGAGACCTTCCTCGACTTCTACGAGCAGCGGGGCGCCCGTCGCTACGACAGCGCGCCGCTGATCCCCAACGACCCGTCGCTGCTGCTCACGATCGCGGGCATGGTGCCCTTCAAGCCCTACTTCCTCGGCGACGCCACCCCTCCGTCCAAGCGGGCCGTCAGCTACCAGAAGTGCGTCCGGACCAACGACATCGAGAACGTCGGCCGGACCACCCGGCACCTGTCCTTCTTCGAGATGCTCGGCAACTTCTCCTTCGGCGACTACTTCAAGCGGGAGGCGATCCGCTGGAGCTACCAGGTGTCGGTGGAGGACTACGGCCTGGACCCGGAGCGGATCTGGGTCACGATCTACGAGGACGATGACGACTCCGAGCGGTACTGGCTGGAGGAGACCGACATCCCCCTGGAGCGCATCCAGCGCGTCGGGATCCCGGAGGGCGCGACCCGCAAGGACGCTTCGGACAACTTCTGGTCCACCGGCGGCCCCGGGCCCTGCGGACCGTGCTCGGAGCTGAACTACGACCGCGGCCCGGAGTGGGGCGAGGAGGGTGGCCCCACCGTCAACGGGGAGCGCTACCTCGAGTACTACAACCTGGTGTTCATGCAGTACGTCCAGGACGCCGAGGGGCACGTCATCGGTCAGCTGCCGGCACCGAGCGTGGACACCGGGCTCGGGCTCGAGCGCATGGCCGTGCTCCTGCAGGACGTGGACAACGTCTTCGAGACCGACCTGTTCGCCCCGCTGCTCGCCCGGGCCGAGGCCCTGACCGGCGCGGCTTACGGCCAGGGCCCGGAGGAGACCGACGTCTCCCTGCGGGTCATCGCCGAGCACGCCCGCACCTCGGCCTTCCTGATCGGCGACGGCGTGCTGCCGGCCAAGGAGGGCCGCGGGTACGTGCTGCGGCGGCTGCTGCGCCGGGCCGTGCGCCACGGGCACCTGCTGGGCGTGGACGTCGGCGGCGGACAGCCCCTGCTCGTACCGATGGTGGAGGCGGTCATCGAGCAGATGGGGGCCGGCTACCCCGACCTCGTCGCCCAGCGGGATCTGATCACCCGGATCGCTCGCGCCGAGGAGGCCGACTTCGGCGCCCGGATCCGGCAGGGCCTGGAGCGGGTCGATGCCGCGATCGAGGGCCTCGGCAGCGGCCAGGAGCGGGCGTTCCCGGGCGAGGTCGCCTTCGAGCTCCACGACACGTTCGGCTTCCCGATCGACCTCACCGAGGAGATCGCCGAGGACGCCGGGCTCGCCCTGGACCGCGAGCGGTTCGAGGCCCTCATGGACGAGCAGCGTGCCCGGGCGCGCGCGGCCGCGAAGAAGGGCGATGGCGGGGTGAGCATCGACCTCTACCGCAGCGCGGCCAGCGCGGTCGGCGGCACGGAGTTCGTCGGCTACCACGCGCTGGAGGCCGAGTCCGAGGTCGGGGCCATCGTCACCCCCGCCGGGCTCCTGAGCGGCGCCAGCGAGGGCGACGAGGTCGAGATCGTCCTGTCCCGCACCCCCTTCTACGCCGAGGCCGGAGGCCAGATCGGCGACGCCGGCGTGCTCGAGACCGACACCGGCCGTCTCGCGGTCACCGACACCCAGGAGGCCGTGGACGGCCTGATCGTGCACCGCGCGCGGGTCATCGCCGGGGAGATCCACACCGGCCAGGGGGTCCAGGCCAGCGTCGACCGGGACCGCCGGGTCGCCACCGCCCGCAGCCACTCGGCCACCCACGTCCTCCACGCCACGATCAAGGAGGTGCTGGGCAGCCACGCGCAGCAGGCCGGATCGCTGGTCACCCCCGGGCGCCTGCGGTTCGACTTCCCCCACTTCGACCGCGTCTCCCGTGACGAGCTCGAACTGCTCGAGCGCGTGGTCAACCGTCGCGTCGTCGCCAACCCCCACGTGCAGACCGAGGTGCTGCCGCTGGACGAGGCCCGGGCGGCGGGTGCCGTGGCCAACTTCGGCGAGAAGTACGGCGAGGTGGTCCGGGTCGTCACGATCGGCGACTTCTCCAAGGAGCTGTGCGGGGGGACGCACGTGCCCACCGGCGCGACGATCGGCACGATCACGGTCGTGCGCGAGGAGTCGATCGGCTCCAACACCCGTCGGATCGAGGCGCTGACCGGGGAGGACGCCCTGACCTACCTCACCCACGAACGCCTCGTGGCCGAGGAGGTCGCGCGGCTCCTCGAGGTGCCGACCGACCAGGCCGTCGTGCGGGTTGCGGGGCTGATGGAGCGCCTCAAGGCGGCAGAGAAGGAGCTGGCGGCCGCCCGGGGTGCCACGCTGTCCCAGGATGCGGCCCGGATCGCGGCCGCCGCCGACCGGGTGGACGGGCTGGCGGTCGTCGTGCACCGAGCCGATGGCGTCGCCATGGACGACCTGCGACGTCTGGCCACGGAGATCCGGGGCCAGCTGGCCACCCGCGGGATCGTCGTGGTGGGCAGCGCGACCGAGGACGGCAAGGCGCAGCTGATCGCGGCCGTCACCAGCGACCTGGCGGATGCCGGGGTCCAGGCCCGGGCGATCCTCCAGCCGGCGGCGCAGGTCGTGGGCGGCGGTGCCGGCGGCAAGGGTGACCTCGCTCAGGCCGGCGGCAAGCAGGGCGGAAAGCTCGACGAGGCGCTGCAGGTCGCTGCCCACGAGGCGCGTGCGGCTGGAGGTGCTGCGTGATCGACGCTGGACACGACGCCCCTGGACACGAGGCCCCCGGACACGAGGCCCCCGAGCCGACGGCCGGGCACGATGCCGCCGACGAGCCCGGCGGCTACGACGCCACCGAGCACCCCGCCGGACACGGTGACGCGCTGCCGCACAGGGGTCGGCTGCTGGGGATCGACCTCGGTGAGGTGCGGATCGGCCTGGCCGTCAGCGACCCGGGGCAGGTGGTCGCCTCCCCTGCGGAGACGCTGCACGTGCCCCGTGACGCCGACGGTCCCGCGGTCGAGGCGCTGGCCGACGCCTCCGTCCGCCACGACGCGGCTGGGCTCGTGGTCGGCTACCCGCGTACCCTGGACGGCCGTGAAGGTCGCGCCGCCGGCCGTGCCCGCCGGTTCGCCGACGAACTCCGCCGCCGCACCGGCTTGCCGGTGCTGCTGTGGGACGAGCGGTTCACCACCGTGGAGGCCGAACGGGTGCTGTTGGAGGCCGATCTGTCACGCGCGGACCGCAAGGACACGATCGACCGGGTCGCCGCCAGCGTCCTGCTCCAGGCGGTGCTCGAGGCCCAACGGCGACAGACCCACGGACAGACCCACGGACAGACCCACCACTGACCACCATTCGAGACGTAGGAGCACCGGGCCGCTCGAGGGCCGGCTGCGCAGGACGGACCAGGAGGCCACAGGTTGCGTTTGAGTCGGGGCTCGCGGTGGTTCCTGGCCTTCGGCCTGCTGTTGATGGCTGGGCTGGCCGCCGGCATCTGGTACCTCGACACCGAGGTGTTCAGCTCCCCGGTCGAGCCCGGACAGCCCGTCGACTACACCGTCCAGCGCGGTGCCTCGGTGCGCTTCGTCGGTGACGAGCTGGTGGAGCTCGGCGTGGTCCGCAGCTCCTTCCGGTTCCGCTCCGCCGCCGAGGAGGAGGACCTCGAGGCGGTGCTGCAGCCGGGGCAGTTCGAGCTGGAGACCGGGATGACCCCCGAGGAGGCGGTCGCGGTCCTGGCCGACGGACCGGTGGCGCCACCATCCATCGTCTTCACCGTCCCCGAGGGCCTGACCGTGGCCCAGACCCTGGAACGCCTGGCCGAGCAGTTCCCGGCCCACCAGGTCGAGGACTACGAGGAGGTGTTGGCGGCCCGGCGCGCCGTGGACCTCGAGGACGAGGACGTGTCCTTCGCGGGGCTCTTGCGCATCCCGGAGTGGGTACCAGATCCGGCCGGCGTGGATCCAGAGCTGGAGGCCTTCGAGGGCCTGCTGTGGCCCCAGACCTACGAGGTGGCGGACACCGCACCCCCGCAGGAGGTGCTGCAACGGATGCTCAACCAGCTGAACGTGGAGCTCGCCGCCGTCCCGGGTGAGCTGCGTGGGGGTGTCGACGACGACCAGGTGTACGACCTGCTGATCAAGGCGAGCCTGATCGAGCGGGAGACCCGCGTCGACGGGGAGCGCCGACTGGTCGCCGGCGTGGTCCAGAACCGGCTCGAAGAGGGCATGCGCCTGCAGATCGATGCCACCGTGGTGTACGCGCTGGGTGGCGGGCCCCGCGACATCGTGCTGTTCGAGGACCTCGAGCTCGAGAGCCCCTACAACACCTACCTGATCGACGGGCTCCCGCCCACCCCGATCAGTGGGGTGGGGACCGCCTCGTTCCAGGCCGCCTTCGACCCTGCGGACACCGACTTCCTCTTCTACGTGCTCGCGCCGCAGTGCGACGGCAGCCACGTGTTCGCGGAGACCTTCGAGGAGCACGAGGCCAACGTCGCGGACTTCCGCGAGAACAACCGGTGTCAGGACGACCAGATCGGCTGATCGGTGACCTTCGAATCGGTGACCTTCGAGGCGTCCACGGCCTGGCCGACCGCCAGCACCCGCATCGTCGTCCTGCTCGGCTGGCCCGCTCGGCACTCGCTGTCACCCGAGCTGCACAACGCGGCCTTCCGCGCCGACGGGCTCGACCTCGTCTACCTCGCCGTCCCGACCCCGCCGCACGCCGTCCACGATGTCGTCGCGGCTCTCGGGACCGTGGAGGCGGTCGGCGCCAACGTCACCGTCCCCCACAAGCGCTCGGTGGTCGAGGCCTGTGACGCCCTCACCGCGGAGGCACAGCTGGTCGGTGCGGTCAACACCCTGCACTGGACCGAGGACGGGCTCATCGGGGACAACACCGACGCGCGCGGGCTCGGTGAGGCCCTGACCGCCGACCTGTCGCCGGCGCCGGGGGAGCGGTGGGTGCTGTTCGGCACCGGGGGCGCGGCGAGGGCCGCGGCGGTGGCGCTCGGGCGACTGGCCGGGGCGGTCACCGTCGTGGGGCGCCGTCAGGCCGCCGCCGAGGAGGTCGCGGAACTCGCGGCACGGACCGGTGCGTCCGACGTCGAGGTGGTGCTCACGGAGCAGGGCGAGAGCCTCTCGGCCGCGACGGCGGCGGCGCGCACGGTGCTCAACGCGACCCCGCTCGGGATGGCCGGTGAGGCGCTGCCGGCCCCGTTCATGGAGCTGCGACCCGGCCAGGTCGCCTACGACCTGGTGTACGACCCGGCGGAGACCCCGTTCCTGGCGGCGGCCCGGGCCCGGGGGGCGAGCGGCCACCACGGGCTCGGGATGCTGGTCGGCCAGGCCGCGGTCAGCTACGAGCGTTGGACCGGGCGGTCGGCTCCGAGGGCGACGATGCTCGCTGCTGCCACCGCCGCGCTCGTGGCCCGCCAGCAGCCAGAGCGCCCGTAGGCCCGAGCCGCTGCCGCTGCGGGCCGTCCTCGTGGCGTGCCTCAAGTGCCACCGACGTGACGCCGATGGCTGGGGGGACACACCCCCCCGCACCGACGTCCACGACGTCACCACGACGTCCGGCCGCTGCGTGTCCGGGGTGCGACACAGGAGCCCAGGATGAGCGTGAGCAAGGCGCCGCGAGCAGGCCGATTGACATCGGCCCTCGACGGCTTCGTGCGCAGCTCTCCGGACATCGTCGCAGCGGCGGGGGTCTCCTTCGATGGCCTGCCGATGGCCAGCGCTCTGCCCCCGGACCTACCGGAGGATCGGCTGGGCGCGATGAGCGCCGCACTGCTCGCCCTGGGTGAGCAGGCGATGTTCAGCCTGGGGCGGGGACGGCTCCACCAGGTGTTCGTGGAAGGGGAGCACGGGTACGTGTTCCTCATGAGCGCCGAGGACCAGGCGGTCCTCGCGGCGGTCGCCACCAGAGAGGCCAAGATCGGCTTCATGCTCTACGAGATGCGGCGCACGGCCGCTGCCGTCGGTGCCGCGCTGGATGCGTCGGTTCCCGTCGACGAGGCGGCCGGTGGGTGGCCATCACCACCGGGCCACCCGCCGCCGCCGGGCCCGCCACCGGGCTCACCACCGGGTCAGCAGCCAGGGCAGCAGCCATGGCGCGATCCGGACCAGGTCAACAACGCACACGACGATGTCGGCGTCCTCCTCGGTGAGCTGGGCGGCCGTGATGGAAGGAAGAGATGATGGGCATGCTCGCTGGTGATCTGAACCTGTTCCCGCTGTCAGACGTGCTGCGTCTGCTGGCGACCACCTCCAAGACCGGGGCGCTCGACGTGCTGACCGACGCCGGTCAGGGCCGCGTCGAGGTGGTCGAGGGCCGGCTGCGCGCGGCCACGGCCGATCGGTACCGCGCGGGTCTGGCGCGGCGGCTGCTCGGTGCCGGCGCGGTGGACGCAACCACGCTGCTCGAGCTCCACGAGGGCACGGGCTCGCTGCTGAGCGACCGCCAGCTGGCCGAACGCCTCGTCAGTGGCGAGTACATGGGCTCCGGCGAGGTGGCCGCATCCCTGCGGGAGCACACGATCGACGCGGTCCTCGAGCTCGTGCGGGCACCTGACGGCTCCTTCCGCTTCGAGGGCCTCGAGGCCCCGGACACCGACGCGGAAGCCCTCGCGATCCCGGTGGAGGAGCTGCTGGAGGAGGTGGAGCGCCGCGACAAGGAGATGGACGAGCTCGAGACCGCGAGCGTGCCACCCACCGCGGTCGTGACCGTCGTCGGCCCCGAGGACGAGGAGACCGCGGTCAGCGCCGACGGCTGGCAGCTGCTCGCGCTCATCGATGGCCACCGCACCGTCGCCGACCTGGTGGAGCTCCGCGGCTGCGGGTCCTACGACACCCACCGACGCCTCGCCGAACTGCTCCAGGCCGGGGTGGTGGCGACCGTGGACCGAAGGGGGGGCACCCCGGTCCAGCAGATCGTCGACGGCCATGAGGCGATCTCGCAGCTCGAGGCCCGCGGCAAGACGGTGCCGGCGAGTGAGCCGGCGCGCACCACGCCACCCGTGCCGGTGCCCGCACCAGTGCCACCGGCGCACCCCGAGCGGGCCGAGGAGCTGGGCAGCGTGACGCCCCTTCCCACCCACGATGACGACGCCGATGGCCACGACGCGGACTTCGACGAGGACTCCCTGCGCCGGCTGATGGACGGCGTCGAGACCCTCAGATGACGACCCCGTCGTCCCTGCGTCCTCGCTCCGGGCGGACCGCGAGAGTGCCCCACAGCGGTCCGCCGGGCGCGGGGCGTTCGAGGCTCGGTGATGTCCGATGAGGAGCCTCGGACAGATCCTGGTCGACCGCGGGCTGATCAGCCTCGAGGAGCTCCACGCCGCCGAGGCCGAGCAGCGTGCCTCCGGCCGGAGGCTCGGTCGCGTGCTGGTCGACCAGAAGTCGGTCACCGAGAAGGACCTCGTCGCGGCCCTGGCCACCCAGATCGGCATGACCTTCGTCGATCTCGAGGACGCCGAGGTCGACGCCCGGGCCACCACCTTGCTGAGCGAGAAGGCGATGCGCCGCTACGGCGTGCTGCCCATCGGCTTCGAGGACGGCCGACTGGTCGTGGCGATGAGCGATCCCGCCAACGTCGTCGCGGTGGACGACGTGCGCACGATGACCAAGATGGAGGTCAAGGCGGTCGTCGCGACCAAGGACGACCTGTCGGCCGCGATCGGCAAGTACGCGTCGATGAGCGAGGACATCGAGGCGATCGCCGAAGGCCTGGCCGGGGACCAGGGCGACGGCGACCTCGCCGACCTGGAGGCGGTCACCGAGGACGCCCCGATCGTCAAGTTCGTCAACGTCCTCATCACCCAGGCGGTCGCCGACGGCGCCTCCGACATCCACATCGAGCCCGGCGAGCGCGAGCTCCGGGTCCGCTACCGCATCGACGGCGTGCTCCACGAGGTGATGAAGAGCCCCCGGTCGATCCAGAACGGCGTGATCAGCCGGCTGAAGATCATGGCGGACGTCGACATCGCCGAGCGCCGGATCCCACAGGACGGCCGCATCGGCCTGACCGTGCACGGCAAGCAGATCGACCTGCGCTTCTCGACCCTGCCGACGGTCTACGGCGAGAAGGTCGTGATGCGCATCCTCGACAAGACCTCGGTGATGCTCTCCCTCGACGACCTCGGGTTCCTCGACCACAACCTCAAGCGCTTCGAGGAGGCCTACCGCAAGCCCTACGGGATGATCCTGGTGACCGGTCCGACGGGCTCGGGGAAGTCGACCACCCTCTACGCCACGCTGAACGTGGTGAACCAGGAGGGCGTGAACATCATCACCACCGAGGACCCGGTCGAGTACCGGCTCCCCGGGATCAGCCAGGTCCAGGTCAACAACAAGGTGGGCCTGAGCTTCGCCTCGGCGCTGCGCTCGATCCTGCGTCAGGACCCCGACATCGTGCTGGTCGGTGAGATGCGTGACCGCGAGACCGCCCAGATCGGCGTCGAGGCGGCACTCACCGGCCACCTCGTGCTCTCCACCCTGCACACCAACGACGCCCCCTCGGCGGTCACCCGGCTCACCGAGATGGGGATCGAACCCTTCCTGGTTGGCTCCGCCGTGGACTGCGTGCTGGCCCAGCGTCTGGCACGGCGGGTCTGCTCCCGGTGCGTCGAGATGGTGCGGCCCGAGGCCGAGTTGCTCAAGGCGGCCGGGTTCGACGACGACATCGTGGACGAGCGGCCCGAGGTGCCTCAGGCCAGAGGCTGCTCCGCGTGCAGCAAGACCGGCTACCGCGGACGACTCGCGATCCACGAGGTGATGACCGTGACCGAGGAGATCGAACGTCTCGCGGTCGCGCGCGCCTCCGGTGAGGAGATCACCCGCACGGCGGTGGAGCAGGGCATGCGGGAGTTGCGTGAGGACGGGCTGGCGAAGGTGCTGCTCGGCAGGACGACGATCGAGGAGATCGGCCGCGTCGTCATCTGACGGCGCAACGCACAGGGCACCGGCAACGGTGCTGAGGAGGACACGAGGACGTGGCTGCACTCGCACAACTACTCGTCGAGCAGGGCGTGGTCGATGACGCCGCCCTGGCTCGTGCCGAGGCGCACCGCACCGAGACCGGGTCCAACCTGGCTCAGAGCCTCATCGCGCTCGGTCTGGCGACCGAGGACGACCTCATGCGCGCCTTCGCGCCCTCCATCGGTCTGCCCTTCGCCGAGCTCGGCCCCGACGGTGTCGATCCCCATGCCGTCGGCCTCCTCGACATCGAGGTGGCACGGGAGCTCACGGCGCTGCCCGTCGGCTTCGGTGCCGACGGCGAGGTGGTGGTCGCGATCGGTGACCCGGCGGCCAGACACGAACTGACGGGCCGGCTGGCGACCGAGATGCGGCTGCCCGTGAGCGTGGCGCTGGCGTCGCGCCGCGCGCTGGTGGAGGCGATCGAGGCGGAGGCGGACATGCGCGAGACCACGACGAACCCGAGCTCCAGGCCGACGCCCGAGGCCCCGCCGACACCCCCGGGTCAGCCGAGCCTCGGCTCCAACGGCCACGAGGCGGCAGCAGGCAGCAACGGCAGCGGTATCGCCGACGCGGAGGCCCTGCGCGCCCGTGAGCCTGACCTCCACGTGTCAGGCCCTCTGGTGATGTCGGAGGAGGAGTCGGACCTCGACCTCGACCTGCTGCTCAAGACCCTGGTCGAGCGCGGGGGGTCCGACCTGCACCTGACCGTAGGCATCCCACCGTCGATCCGGGTCAACGGCGAGCTGACCCACCTCGACGACTTCCCCGTGCTCACCCCCGACGAGCTCCGGAAGCTCTTGTACGCCATCATGACCCAGAAGCAGCGCGAGGCCTTCGAGAACGACCTCGAGCTGGACATGAGCTACTCGATCCGGGACCTCGCGCGCTTCCGCGTCAACATCTTCCAGCAGCGCAACGCCCTCGGCTCGGTGATGCGGATGATCCCCTTCGAGATCCTCCCGCTGGAGCAGCTGGGGATCCCCGAGCAGGTCTCGAACTTCGCCTACCTGCCCCGCGGTTTCGTGCTGGTGACCGGTCCCACGGGTTCGGGGAAGTCGACGACGCTGGCGTCGCTCATCGACCTCGCGAACCGGAACCGCTCGGCCCACATCATGACCGTCGAGGACCCGATCGAGTTCCTGCACCACCACAAGCGCTGCGTGATCAACCAGCGTGAGGTCGGCACCGACACCCACGGCTTCGCCCCGGCACTGAAGCACGTGCTGCGGCAGGACCCCGACATCATCCTGGTCGGCGAGATGCGGGACCTGGAGACGATCCAGATCGCACTCACCGCCGCCGAGACCGGCCACCTCGTCTTCGGGACCCTGCACACCCAGGACGCGCCCCAGTCGATCGACCGTATCATCGATGTGTTCCCGCCCCACCAGCAGGAACAGATCCGCGTGATGCTGGCCGGTGCACTCAAGGGCGTGGTCTGCCAGACGCTGATCAAGACCGCCGACGGCAAGGGACGCACGGCCGCGTGCGAGGTGATGGTCACCAACTCCGGGATCAAGAACCTGATCCGGGAGGGCAAGACCCACCAGATCTACTCCGCGATCCAGGCCGGCGCCAAGGACGGGATGATCGCGATGGACCAGTCGCTGGCGCACGCGGTCAAGGCCGGGAAGATCACCTACGACTCCGCGCTCGAGAAGTGCAACAACGTCAACGAGTTCAACCGGCTCGCCGGGCGGGCCTGACCCGAAGCGTTCGATCCTGCGGTGCCCTGCGTGCCGCACACCGCAGTGAAGGAGCCCGACGATGGCCACCGCCACCCTCACCAAGTTCGACTACCAGGTCCGTGACCGGCAGGGGAAGATGGTCACGGGTCAGCTCGAGGCCGACAACCAGGCAGCGGTCGCGGCCAAGTTGACCTCGATGGGCTACTCGCCCGTCAGCATCGAGGCGGTCAAGGAGACCGGTCTCCGGATGGAGATCAAGATCCCTGGCTGGTCGGACCGGGTCGGACTCAAGGACCTCGCGATCTTCTCGCGCCAGTTCGCGACGATGATCAACTCCGGGCTCTCGCTCATCCGGGCGCTATCGATCCTCACCGAGCAGACGGAGAACAAGAAGCTCGCCGAGGTCATCGGAGAGGTCCGCTCCGAGGTCGAGGCCGGTCAGAGCCTGTCGGCGTCGATGGCCGTGCACGACAAGGTGTTCCCCAAGCTCTACATCGCGATGGTCCGAGCCGGCGAAGCCGCGGGGATGCTCGACCAGGTGCTGATCCGCGTCGCGAACATGTACGAGGCGGACGTCAAGCTGCGCAGCAAGATCAAGTCGGCGATGACCTACCCCGTCATCGTGCTGGTCATGGCCATCGG